>QHYA01000232.1 GCA_003223995.1 Acidobacteriota bacterium
AGCGCACCGGAGGTGGACTTGACAAACACGCCCTCGCCCGGATCTATGATGGTCCCGTCGCCGTTGTTGTCAATACCGTCCTGGTCTGCCGGGATGAAGAAGTCAATTGGCGTTCCGGAATAACCCTGCCTGTCCTCGTAGCTGATGTCGAAGTACTCGACGCCGTACTTCAGCTCGACATTTCCGGGCAGGACGTTCGTCAGCTTCGCCGCGTACTCTGTGTTCTTGTCGTTCGCGTTGGAGACGAAGCCTGTGCCGCCGGTGAACCAGGTGGTCGCCGCGTCAGCCGTCACCCCTGCCGGGCATCGAAACAGCGGAAAGAGGTAGCAGAGTTGCTGTCTGCGGTCGCGCACGCGGTTCTCGTTGAGGTCGGGCGTCTCGCGGAACTTCGCGTCGTGCCGGGACACCTGGAACTCGCCGAAGAAGTTCGAGTTGAAGACCGCGTTGTACTTCAGGGTGTATTGGTTGCCGCCGTAGCGGATCTCGCTCTGCCCTCCCCCCTGCTCGTAGTCGAGGAACCTGAGCGCCGCGGGGTTCTGCGGACCTCTGAGTCCGTGTGAAGGATCGCCGAAGCCCGTCAGCTCGAAGCGGTGGTTCGGTGTCAGGTAATACGAGAGCTTGACGGCCCAGGTCTGGTTCCGCCGCTCCCGCTCCTGGGGGCCGAGAGAGGCCGCCGGGAAGGTCTTCACGCCTGCGAAGGGTCCGGTCGTCGGCGCGAAGTCGGAATCGAACAGGGCCGGTTCGACCGACATCCGCGTCTTCGTGCGCACCGGGTTGTACGCCACGAAGAAGAAGGCCTTGTCCTTGACGATCGGACCGGACAGCGTCAGGCCGAGGTCCTCCTTCTGTTCGTCCACGAAGTTCACGGCGCCGTTGGAGAGAGAGATGGTCTTGGCGTCGGCCTGGAAGCTGTGGGGAATGAAGTAGAAGCTGACGCTTCCCGAGAGGTTGTTGCCGCCGTTCTTCACGATCGCGTTGAGCACCCCCCCGGTCGCTCCACCGAACTCGGCCTCGAAACCGCCCGACTTGACCTGGACGGTGTCGAGAAAGTCCGTGGTGACGCCGGTCCCCAGCGATCCGTAAATGATGTTGTAGGAGCCAATGCCGCCGTAGCCGGTGTTGGTGATGTTCACCCCGTCCACGATGTACTGGTTCTCGAGCCCCGATGCGCCGGAAATCGAATAGTTTCCGGCGCCGGTCCCGCCGCCGCTGGTGACGCCCGGGACCGTCGCGAAGGTGTCCGAGTAGGCCCGGCCGATCGGGAGATAGTTGACGAAGTCATTCACCTTCACCGTTGCTCCGATCGAGGTCTGCTTCATGTCGATGAGCGGGGCCTGCGCCGTGACCGTGACCGTTTGAACCTGACCGGCGCTCAACTGCAGCGGCATGGTCGTCCGGCGGTTCAGCACGATCTCGACTTCCTTCACCACGATCGTCGCGAAGCCGGGCATCTCGACCTTGATCTCGTACTTTCCGACAGGAAGGAAGGGGACGCGGTAGGAGCCGTCCGTCCCGCTTCGGACGGCGCGCGTGCCCTGCGGCCCGGTGACGGTGATCGTGGCGCCGGGAACGGGGGTTCCCTTCTCGTCCTTGACCTTCCCTTCAAGAGTCCCCGTGGAGACCTCCTGGGCAAGGACCTGAGCGCCTACCAGGGCGGCAACCATCAAGGCCGCCAGCCATGGAATTGCTCTTCTTGCGTTCATGTTTTTCCTCCTGGGTCTGAGCACATTGGGTATCCTCATCACGAGGAGCGATTGGCGTTTCTGCTTCCTGGTCAGATCACCTTGCCTTTCACTTGCGCCCCGCTGCTCCCGCTGCGGAAATGAAATCGGTCCGGCATTTCTTCACTGCCGGGCGAGAGTCGCAATGAGCTCCTTGACGTCCTTGGCGTCCTCGGCTCCCGGCGCCAGGTCCAGGTACTTCTTCAGCGCCTCTGTCGCTTCCTGGCTGTTGCCGAGGTTGACGTACGTGTAGCCGAGGTTCTTCCAGGCGAGAGCGAACTTGGGATCCAGCTCGACGGCGTGGCGGAAGTACTCGGCCGCCTTCGCGTACTCCTTGTGGTTCCAGTAGTTCGCGCCGATGTTGAACACCGCGTTCGGGTCCTCGGCCCCCGCCGCCTTGGCCTTCGCCTGCACTTCGGCGGCCTTCTCGGGGCGGCCGGTGGCAATGTAGAGTTCATTGAGATGCGCGTAGGCCTCGGCCTGCTTGCCGTCCAGTTCGATGACCTTCTCGAAGGCCGCGATCGCGGCCTCGGCCTTTCCCATCTCACGCTGTGTCAACCCGATGTTGATGTAGCAGTTGATCTTCGTCGCCTCGTCTATCTGGCCGTTCGCCAGCTCCTTCTCGAATTCCGCTATGGCGGCTTCCTTCTGTCCGAGCTTGAAGAGGGCCCCTCCCAGGACGAAGTGAGCCCCAGGCTGGGTCGGATTCAGCTCGAGGGAGCGCTGGAGGGAGCTTTTGGCCGGATCGAAGTCGCCCAACCGGAACAGTGTATAGCCCCGAAGGTAGTGCAGGGTCGCGTCCTGAGGACTCGCCGCGAGAGCCTCGTCGATCCTCGTGAGAGCCCCCTTCAGGTCGCCGCTCTGCAGCAGGCCGGGGACCTCCTGAGCCCGCAGCTTCGCCTCGTCGGCCTTCTTTGCGAGCGCCACCGGTGACTTGCTGGCGTCTCCGATGACGAGGTCATAGGTGACGTTGATGTCCGCATCGACGTCGAAGGTTTGCGGTGTCGTAGGCGCCGGGCCTTGGTAGTCCACGACGTTCTGCCTCTTGTCCGTGTCGTAGACCACCAGCTTGATCGAGTACGGGACGAGATCCGTCCCCTCGATGCTGAGCGTGTATGTTCCTTTGGGAACGATGCCGAATAAGTACTTCCCGTCCTTGTTGGTCTTGCCCGGCAGGTGGACGTGGGAGCCCTTTTCCTGGGGAGAGCCTTTTCCTTCGGACACCAGGACGATCTTGATGTCGGCGAGAGGCGCCCCCTCCGGGCTCGTCACGCGGCCGCTGACCTTTCCGTCGGCGAATGCCGTGGCGACTGTCGCAGGGAGGAGGAACGATAGGAGCACTGCCCGGCGGACCAGCGCGCCGGGGTCTTCGACACGCGCCCCTCCGGCCGGAGGAGCGAGTGGGGTTGCCTTTCCTCGACTCAGTCGCACCGTCCCGCTTTCCCCATTGATGACGGTCCAGCGGACCCGTACCCTCGCAGGGTTTTCCCCCCTCTGCATGCGGGCTACGTCCACGGGCGTTGTAAAGCGTCGCGGCCTTTGCCTAGCTGGCACGCATGAGCAGAAGACGCGATCTCACAAAGGCTGAGCAAGGAGCATGCCACTAGTGGGCACCCAGCTAACTAGTTGATACATAACGTCGTTCTTGCTTCCAACAATGTCCCGCCGCGGAGGGACAAGCAACAATCTGGATCTATCCAATTTTTTGGATTAGAAAAGCGTCTCGGGCGGGAGCGTGACTCCACGGCGAAGGTACTTATGTTACGGTTCGAAAGGCTGCAACCCGACGCGTCCGGCCAATTGTTTGCCGAAAGTCCACTCGGCGAGCCCGCAAGCGGTCAGTGGGCGCGTTGCTTCGGCTGGAGGAAGGTCTGAAGGAGGGCTATACCTCTCGTCGCACGTAGCCGAAATCGAAGGGCTGCCGGTTGATCCCCTGCCGCGGGGGCGCGATCCACTGGGCGATCTTGCCCGGTTCGTGCACGGGCTGCATCAGGGATCCGACGTACGCGAAATCGGAGGCCGAGGGGAGCCATCCGTCGCGGCGGCGCGTCCATTCCTCCTCCGTGAGGAGGTTCCCCTCCGGATCGAAGAAGGCCCCGGCGTAAAGGCCGATATGGCGGTGGAACTTCCGGCTTGGCAGCGTCAGCCGGAAGCCCGGCCCGGCATCGGCGATCGCCCTGTTCCACTTGTCCACGGCCCTCTGGCAGTCCTCCACGTAGGAGTCCCGGACAATCTCGTTCATGGCGTTGCGGAGGGGGACGTCCTTCGGGGCGATCCGATCCCCCTCGACGATCTCCATGGGATACGCCCCCGAGAGGGCGACATGGTCCTCGTACTGTTCCTCCTTGGCGCGCCCCTTCAGCCCGGCGGCGAAGTAATCGGCCGCGTTGTTGGAGATCTCGCCCCCGAAGAGATCGAGGCTGAGGCTGAACCAGAGATTCAGGTACTTCTGGATCGCCGGCAGGTCGATCCCTCCCTGCGCCCTGGCGTCGCCGTTGGGGTCCTGCTCCGTCAGCTCCGCCGATCTCCGGACGACCCGCTGCACCCCCGTCTCCCCGACGAACATGTGGTGGGCCTCCTCGGTCAGCATGAAGCGCGTCGTCCGTGAAAGCGGGTCGAAGCCGCTTTCGGCCAGAGCGAGCAGCTGGAACTTGCCGTCCCGGTCGGTGAACATCGTGAACATGTAGAAGGAGAGCCAGTCCTCGATCGGCTGGTTGAAAGCGCCGAGGATGCGGGGCTTGTCCGGATCGCCGGAGCGCCTCTCGAGCAGCGCTTCGGCCTCCTCCCGTCCGTCCCTTCCGAAGTAGGAGTGCAGCAGGTAGACCATCGCCCACAGATGCCGCCCCTCCTCGACGTTCACCTGGAAGAGGTTCCTCAGGTCGTAGAGCGAGGGCGCCGTGCGCCCGAGCAGTCTCTGCTGCTCGACGCTCGCCGGCTCGGTATCCCCCTGCGTCACGATGATCCTGCGGAGCTGGTTGCGGAACTCACCGGGCACCTCCTGCCAGACCGGCCTGCCCAGGAAGTCTCCGAAGCCGATCGTTCTTCCCGGGACCGGGTCCGCCAGGAAGATCCCCCAGCGGTAGTCCGGCATCTTCACGTGGTCGAAATGTGCCCAACCCGAGCTATCCGCAGAGACGGCAGTGCGGAGGTAGATGAGATCGTTCTGGAACTCCTCGGGCCCGGCCTCCATCCACCACTTCATGAAGTTGGGCTGCCACTTCTCCAGCGCGCGCTGGAGGCGCGTATCGGAATCGATGTTGACATTGTTGGGAATCTTCGCTGAATAGCTGATCGTGGTCATCCTGCGTCCTTCTCCTTACGTCCTTCTCCAGTCGAAGCGGGGCCTCTCGGGCTTGCCGTAGAGAGAAAGCGCCCCGCGGTCCCCCACGGCGTTGGGTCGCTGGAAGATCCAGTTCTGCCAGGCCGACAGACGCCCGAAGACCCGGCTCTCGGTCGTCTCCGGTCCGGGGAAACGGAGCGAGGCCTCCATGCCGGTGAGAGCGTCGGGCGAGAGGGAGACCCGCTCCTCGATCGCGACGCGCACCTCGTCGGGATAGTCGATCTCGTCGGCGACCACGGTCACGAGGCCCGCTTCGGCGGCCGCGCGGGCGGTGACGGGCTCGCCCGCGGCCAGGGCTTCCTTCGCCCTCTCCGGAGTCCCGTAGAAGCGGGCGGCCAGGCGAGTCAGGCCATGGCTCATCGGCAGCGCGCCGCCATTGAGAGGGCTCGTCGCGATCCGGACCGACCCCTTCGCGTCGTCCAGCATGTAGGAGCGGTCGGCGGCGAGAGCCAGCTCCAGCAGCGAGCCGGCAAAGCACGAGCCGGATTCGATGAGGGCGAACAGGCTGCGCGCCGTCAGGTCCAGACGCCTCAGCGTGCGGGCCATGAACAGGAGGACCTCCCGGACGAACCAGTCGCCGCGGTTGGCGGCGAGGACGCGGTCCACCGCGCGGACGGCTTCGAGACTTCCCTCGGTTCTCAGCAGCAGCAGGCCGATCTCCTCCTCGTTGTACCGGAGGTGGCAGAGGGCATCGTCCAGCTCGCGGAAGGTCGCCAGCGGCCACCAGCCCGCTCCGACCCGGCGGATCGCCGTCGCCTCCTCGGGCTGGGGCCTGTCGGGTGCGCGAAGGGTCAGTGTGGCGGAACGCTTGGATCGGTCGATCTGAACGGTCAGGTGCTGGTAGCGGATCGCGTCGGATGAGATCTGCTTCTCGAGACGGGGGAGCGGCACGCCGGGGCCGCTTCGGACCGGCACGCACTCGGCGAGGGCCCGCGCTCGCCGCAGAACCTCGGCGTCCCAGCGGCTGCGGGAAACGATCCTGTCCACGAGACCCCACTCCTGGGCTCGCTGTCCCTTGATCCCCTCGGCGAGCGTGCAGAAGATGTCCGCCAGGTCCCGCCGCACCTTCCTCTTGTCCACGAGCCGCGTCAGCCCTCCGGTTCCGGGAAGCACGCCCAGCAGCGGCACCTCGGGCAGGCTCACGGCGCTGGAGCCGTCGTCAGCGAGCAGGATCTCGTCGCACGCCATCGCCAGCTCGTAGCCTCCCCCGGCCGTCGTGCCGTTGCACGCGGCGAGGAAGCGGGCGCCTCCACCGGCGGAACAGTCCTCTATCGCCAGGCGCGTCTCGTTGGTGAACTTGCAGAAGTTCACCTTGAAGGCGTGCGAGCAACTGGCCAGCATGTAGATGTTCGCCCCGGCGCTGAAGATCTTCTCCTTCGCCGAGGTGATCACGACGGCGCGCACCTCGGGATGCTCGAAGCGCAGCCGCTGGATGGCATCGGCCAGCTCGATGTCCACACCGAGGTCATACGAGTTGAGCTTCAGCAGGTAGCCCGGCCTCAGGGGCGCGTCCTCCTGGACCGACATGACAAGCCGGGCGATCTCCCCCTCGAAAGAGAGATTCCAGTGACGGTAGCGGGATGGATGCGTCTCGAAGATCACCGGATCGGCGGCGAGCGGCCCGCCGCCGTAGGGAACGGTCGATTCCATCAGAAGAGGACCTCCCTGCTCATGTTGCGCGTAACCTGCGGACCGCGCAGCGCCCGCAATGCTTGGCCCCTTTCGCCAGAGGCCTCGCGCGGGCAGTCAGGTTCACGCGCCTGTCCGTTACGCGCATTATACTGCAGAGAATCGTGGTTGCAAGTGGGATATTAATGAACTATATTGCATATACATGAAGGTCAAAGCTAGGCGCGCCAAGCCCGCTCCCCACGTCCCCGGCAGCTCGAAGCTTCTCGGTGCCCTCGGCTGCAAGGTGCGCGCCCTGCGGGCCGCGCGCGGCCTGACCCGCCGGGAACTCGCCGCCCGCTCGGGGCTTTCCGAGCGGTTCCTCGCGCGGATCGAATCGGGAAGCGGAAACATCTCCCTCCTGCGCTTCGCTGCCCTCGCCCGGGCGCTCGACATCTCCGCCTCCGAGCTCCTCCACGAGGCGTCGAGGCCCGCCGTGTCTTTCATCGCCCTGCTGGGACTGCGCGGCGCCGGCAAGAGCACGATCGGAGCGGCGCTCGCAAAGCGGCTCCGGCTGCCGTTCTTCGAGCTGGATTCCTTGATCGAGGAGGAAGCGGGGCTCTCCCTCTCCCAGATCTTCGAGATGCATGGCGAGAGGTACTACCGCCGGCTCGAGAAGGAGGCGCTCGTCCGGCTCCTGGCCTCCGCCGAGCCCGGAGTGCTCGCGGCCGGCGGCGGGATCGTGACCGATCCGCAGACGCACGAGCTGTTGCGGCGATCCTGCCTGACTGTCTGGCTGCGCGCACGCCCCGAAGACCACTGGAGCCGCGTCGTCGCGCAGCGGGACAGAAGGCCGATGGCGGGCAAGCCGAACGCGATGGAGGAGCTGCGGGCGCTGCTGTCGGAGCGGGAGCCTTTCTATGCCGGCGCCGAGCTGACCATCGATACCTCCTCGACCTCCATCCAGGAAACCGTCGATCGCATCCAGGCGGCCCTGAAAGGTCCGCCCGCCCCGGCCGCCCGACACTCCGGCCGATAACCGAAGTCTCTCTTTCCCCCCGCAGACGGCTGGTCCGCTATCTCAGGAACCAGGGGAGCACGGTGAAACCGTGCAGCCGGAACGTATCGTTTCCGCCGTGGACCAGCACCCCCTCCTTGTTGCGGTTGCCCGGCAGGTTCGTCCACCAGCGCAGGCCGTCCACCGCGTCGGGGGGAACGGTGAGGCCCGACTTCACCTCGATGGGCAGCAGCCGATCGCCGAGATCAACGAGGAGGTCAATTTCGTGCCCCGTCGCGTCGCGCCAGAAGAAAAGCGGCGCCTCCCGGCCGGTGTTCTCGAAAGCCTTGACGATCTCGCTGGCGACGAACGACTCGAAGATAGCCCCACGCAGAGGGTGACGCTCGAGCACATCGGAGCCGTGGATGCCCAGCAAGTAGCACGCCAGCCCCGTGTCCAGAAAGTGCAGCCGCGGGCGCTTCCGCAGGCGCTTGCGGAAGCTGGCGTGGTGGGGCGGCAGGAGCGTCACGATGAAGCCGATGCGCAAGGCCGTCAGCCATTGCCGGGCGGTGGGCTGGCTGACACCGGCGTCCTCGGCGAGGGCCGTGAGGTTCAGCTCCTGTCCCGTCCTCGCCGCGACGAGCCGCACGAACCTCTCGAATGTGTCGAGGTCGAGGACCCGGAGGACGTCCCGCAGGTCTCTCTCGACATAGGTCCGGTAGTAATCGGCCAGCCAGCGGTCCGCCGGCAAGTGCTTGTCGTGGATCCTCGGGTAGAAGCCGGACCAGAGGGTAGGCCACAGCTTTCTCCTGGGTGGAGTCGCCCTTCGAGGCAGCGTGCGGAGGGTCAGCGGATCCGGAGGCTTGCGACCACTCAGCTCGGCGAGGGACAAGGGTAGCAGGCGGAGAACGGCCGTGCGGCCCGCGAGGGTCTGGGAGATCCGCTCCATCAAGAGGAGGTTCTGCGATCCCGTCAGGATGAAGCGACCCGGGCGATCGTCCTCGTCAACGGCCGCCTGGACATAGGACAGCAGGTCGGGCGCCCGCTGGACCTCGTCGAGGATCACGCTTCCCTCGAACCTGGAAAGGAATCCGACCGGGTCGCTCAGGGCCCGGGCCCTCTCGTCGGGCCGCTCCAGCGAGGCATAAGCGTGGCGCGGGAAGACATGCCTCACCAGCGTAGTCTTGCCCGACTGCCGCGGTCCCGTGAGGGTGACAACCGGCATGCGCCGGGCCGCGGCGGAAAGCTCCTTCGCAAGCGTCCGCCGGAACACGAGGGCATCATGCGCCGGACCGCATTGTGTGTCAAAACCAAAGTCTAAACTTGGATCTGACGCTGATCAGGCTGCGGAACGGATGTTCGATCGGCGGCCAGGTCTTGACTTCCGTCCGAGGCCGATTCCGCGATCCATAAGCATCTGCTTATGGATCGTGAACTCTCTCCAGGAGAAGGCGGAGCCGCCTACGACAGCAGGAGTTCCAGGTCCTCCCGCGTCAGCTTCCGCAGCAGGCCGCCGTCCGCCTGGATGATCGCGGCGGCCAGATCGCGCTTGGTCTTCTGCAGGTCCAGGATCTTCTCTTCCACCGTGTCGCGGGCGACGAGACGGAAGGCGAATACCCGCCGCGTCTGACCGATCCGGTGCGCCCGGTCGATCGCCTGCGCCTCCACGGCCGGGTTCCACCAAGGATCCAGCAGGAAGACGTGCTCCGCCTCCGTCAGGTTCAACCCGAGCCCGCCGGCCTTCAGGCTGATCAGGAACAGCGGGCAGGAGGGATCGTTCTGGAACCTCTCCACGACCGAGGCACGGTCGCTCGTGCGACCGTCCAGGTAGGCGTAGCGAACACCCTCGCGGTCCAGGCGCAAGCGGACGACGGCGAGGAGGGAGGTGAACTGGGAGAACACCAGCGCCTTGTGCCCCTCGTCGAGCACCTCCCGCAGGCGCGCCAGGAGGATCTCGAGCTTCGCGCTCGGCTCGCCGGCCTTCGAACGATCGAGCAGGGCCGGATGGAGGGCCGCCTGCCTGAGCCGCAGCAGGGCCTCGAGGATCTGGATCTTCGACCGGGCGATCCCCACGTCACGCACCCGCGTGGTCAGACGGCGGCGGTAGTGGTCCCGCAGCTCGTCGTAGCGCCTTCTCTCCTCCGGCTCCAGCTCGCAGTAGATCGTCTGCTCGGTCCGCGGCGGCAGCTCCGGAGCGACCTGTTCCTTCGTCCGGCGAAGGATGAACGGACGCAGGGCCCGCGCGAGCAGGTCACGCGTCCCCTCGTCGGGGTTCCTGCCGGCCGCGCCCGCGAGCCGGAACACCGACGCCTTGCCCAGCATGCCGGGATTGAGGAACTCGAACAGACTCCAGAGCTCCCCGAGGTGGTTCTCGATCGGAGTCCCCGAGAGGGCCAGCCGGTGGTCCCCCTGCAGGAGCCGCGCCGCCTTGGCCGCCTGCGTGTCGGCGTTCTTGATCGCCTGGGACTCGTCCAGGACGATGGTGTCGAACGCGACCTCCTTGAGGTGAACGATGTCGCGCCGCAGGGTTCCGTAGGTCGTCAGCACGACGTCGTGCCGAGCGAGCTCATCCGATGAATTGCTCCGGCCGATCCCCGTGTGGTCGAGGACGCGCAACTGGGGCGTGAACCGCTCGGCCTCATGCTTCCAGTTGAAGACAAGCGAGCGCGGCACGACCACCAGCGAGGGCTTTCTCCCCTCGCGCCCGGCCTGCTGGCGCCGCGACTCCAGGAGGGCCAGGACCTGTACGGTCTTGCCGAGGCCCATGTCGTCGGCCAAGCAGCCGCCGAAACCGAAGCGCTGGAGAAAATGAAGCCAGCCAAGACCCGCACGCTGGTAGCCCCTCAGCTCGCCGCGGAACCCCTCTGGTTCGCTGGCCGGCCGGACGCCCGTGAAGCGGACCAGCTCCCCGCGAGCCTTCTCGAAAACCTCATCGCAGACGGGCTCCGGGTGGGCGGAGAGAAGGGCGTCCAGCAGTCCGACCTGGCAGCGGCGGAATCTGAGATGATCCTCTGCAGGCTCTCCGAGACCCGCAAGGGGTGCGTATTTCCTGAGCCACTCCTCGGGCAGGACCCCGAGACTACCGTCACCGAGGACGACCGTGTTCTCCCCGCGCCGGAGGGCGGCGAGAAGCTGGGGCAACCCCACGTCCTGGTCCTCGAACACCGCCGTGCCATGCAACTCGAACCAGTCGATGCCGGAAGTCACCTCGATCCGGAAGTTCCCGGGAGTCCGGTAAAGCTTCCCCTCGGCCTCGACATGCCAGCCCTCCTGCACGAGGGTCCGAGCGGCGGCAGGAAAGGCCTGGGGAGGCAAGGTGTATCCACTGGCGCCGCTGGGGCTGCGGGGGCTGCGGGGATCACGGGGATCTCGGGCACCGCGGGGGTCACGGGTGAAGGCCCGAGGGTCCGCCCGGCGAAGGCCGACCCGGGCACTCGCACGCCGGAAACCGAGCTGCCTGAGCCGGTCGGCTGCGGCGCTCTCCGCCGCGGCGTCCCTGAGGATCACACGGCTGCGCGAAGACTGGACGATTGGCGGGGCGTGGGTCCCCTCCGGGACGATCTCCCCGTCGTACCCGAAGGCCAGCTCCGCCCACAGCAAGTCCCGTCTCCCGAAACGCCGGTCCGGCGGGGAGACCTTCAGGCGCGGGCTGGGGGAAAGCGCTGTCTCCTCGAATCGCAACTCCTCGGGCAGGTCGAGTGGCGGCCGGCGCGGCGACCCCAGGACGGAGCACAAGAACTTGTCGGTGTCCCTGGCCGGGACGAAGAGACTTCCCATCTGGCGCAGCAAGACAATCCACCCGAACGAACCGGAGTCGTCCAGACGAGAGACCCGGTCCTCGATGAATACCACGCCCGCCAGCAGGAGGTGGGGCGCCTCCAGGGGCACCCGCTGGTCTCCGCGGCGCAGAGAGCCCGCGACGGTGTGGCCCGGCTTCCCCTCCGCGGGCCGGACCTCCAGCCAGAACTTCCAGGGCTCCCCGCCGTCCCAGCCCAGCGGCACCACCTCCTTTTCCTCCTGCGACGTGCGGACGAAGCATCTGCCCGACGCGCAGAGGATCGGCAGAGCAACGTCGGCGTTGTAGGGAGGAAGCCGGAACCGGCTGGGCAACAGATCGTATGCACCGAGGTAGTACGGATACCATTGCCCACCAGAAGGACGCGGCCCCGTCAGCATGGAAAGGATCTGACGATCCTCCGGGATGGGAATCTCCGCGATTTTCGAGACTGTCTGCCGGTGCCGCCGAGGTTTCCCCCAGGAGCCGTCCGCCCGCCGCCTGCGGGTCATCGTCTCGACGACAAGGCCTCCCTCCGTGCGCGAAGCATGAAGGTCCACGACGTAGAGGATCTCGCTCTCCTGCTCATGCGCCTCGGATCCTGAATCCACACGGGAGTAACTCGAGACGATGCTCTCGACGAGGGGCTTCCAGTGGAGCCTGTCGGTCTCCTGCCGGCGGGGGACCGAGCCGGTCCAAGGCCGCGATCCCCCCCGCAGGCTGGCGGCGGCGATCTCCGGGTCGCGGCTCTTCGACCACTTGTCGTCCACCTCGTCGTCATGGGTCGCTTCCTCCGACTCATCTATCCAGCCGTCCAACGCATCGGCGTCAATCTCCAGGCGCGTGGGCGGTTTCTTCCCTTCAGCGGCGAGCAGTCCCCGGTCCTCGGCTGCGAGGAGTGTGGCCCAGACGTGCTTGCAAGGGTCCAGCTCGGAATCGATGTAGGGACACGAGCAATAGACCTTCAATGTGCGCCCCTTTCGGGTGATCTGGACCTCGTACGGAAGGGTCCCGACGACCGTGGCGCCGATGGTTCCGCCCCCGACGGGGTCGAGATGCACGCAGCC
Source organism: Acidobacteriota bacterium (assembly GCA_003223995.1). GTDB lineage: Bacteria > Acidobacteriota > Polarisedimenticolia > QHYA01 > QHYA01 > QHYA01. The sequence goes on from QHYA01000232.1 coordinate 12,509, forward strand.
GTCGCGGAAGTAGTTCTCACCGCGGCGGCGGACCTTGGGGTCCACGGCATATGAGAGTCTTGAGATGAGCGACAAGCCCGTTCCCCTGTCGTACGAACAACTACGCCCTGGCAGCGGTCGACGGCTCTGCGCCAGCGGCCTTCGCGCCGGAAGCCGGCGCCCCGGCGGCCGGCGCTGCCGCGCCGCCAAGAATCCGCCTGAGGAACTGGCCGGTCCGGGATTGCTCCTCGGCCGCGACCTGCTCGGGCGTCCCCTCGGCGATGACGAGCCCTCCTTCCTCTCCTCCTTCAGGTCCGAGGTCGATCACCCGGTCCGCCGTCTTGATGACATCCATGTTGTGCTCGATCACCAGAACCGTGTTCCCCTGGTCGGTCAGGCGTCCCAGCACCGCCAGGAGTTTCTTGATGTCATCGAAGTGCAGCCCCGTCGTCGGCTCGTCCAGCAGGTAGAGGGTCTTCCCCGTCTGGACCTTCGACAGCTCCCTCGAGAGCTTGATGCGCTGGGCCTCGCCGCCCGACAGGGTCGTTGCTGACTGGCCGAGGCGGATGTAGCCGAGGCCGACGTCGTAGAGGGTCCGGAGCTTCCGGGCCACCTGCGGGACGTTCTGGAAGAACTCCAGCGCCTGGTGGACGGTCATCTCGAGGACATCGGCGATGTTCTTCCCTTTGTAGAGGATCTCGAGGGTCTCGCGGTTGTACCGGCGTCCCTTGCACGTGTCGCAGGTCACGTAGACGTCGGGCAGGAAGTGCATCTCGATCCTGATCAGTCCGTCCCCCTGACACGCCTCGCACCGGCCCCCCTTCACGTTGAAGGAGAACCGTCCCGGGCGGTAGCCGCGGGCGCGCGCCTCGGGGACCAGCGCGAACAGGTCGCGGATCGGCGAGAAGAGGCCGACGTAGGTCGCAGGGTTGCTGCGAGGCGTCCGGCCGATCGGTGACTG
>QHYA01000125.1 GCA_003223995.1 Acidobacteriota bacterium
CGGGATGAAGCAAGAGCCAGCGCAGTTGGGCGGTCTCGCTGGTGGCCGCGACGATGGCCAGGGAGCCGACGATCTTTCCGTCCCTTTCAACAATCCAGATGCGTTCGCGCCCGGTGTGGGATCTCGCAAACTCGGCCAGGGGGCCGGCCACGTAGGCTTCAAAGGTGTGGTCCCACCCATACTCCTCCGCATACAACACGCCGTGCAGATAGGTCAGATAACCGACGTCCCCTGGCTTGAGATCGTGTCTTATCCGCACGTTCATTGGAAGATTGCCCCCCCGGCTCCTCGGCGATTCCAGGTCGGGCAGATTCCCGTCGGGAGATTCCGGCCGCGTTTCTGCGGCCCGCTTTTCAACGATCACCTCCAACGCTCTCCTCTTGTCCTGCGACTGGAGGTCGTGTAACGCACAATGGAGTCATTCATCGCGATTGACGACGAGGAGTATACTCTCCGAACCCCATCGAGGCAGGAAAACCGCGTATCGGAGGTCGAAGCACGATGAATTCTCCGCGATCCGCCGACCCGCAAGAGCAGGCAGCCCTCAACCCTCTGCTCGCCCTCGGACGGTACGGCCAGTCCGTATGGCTGGACTACATCCGGCGGAGCTTGATCACGGAGGGGGAGCTGAAACGGCTGATCGAGGAAGACGGGCTCAAAGGGGTGACGTCCAACCCCGCCATCTTCGAGAAGGCCATCACCGGCAGCAATGACTACGCGGGGGAGCTGGAGAGGCTGCACCGGAGGACCGGCGGGGACCCGAAAGCGACCTACGAGACCCTGGCGATCCGCGATATCCAGGATGCCGCCGACCTGCTGCGGCCGATCTACGAGCGGACAGCGGGGCGCGACGGCTACGTCAGCCTCGAGGTGTCGCCCCATCTCGCGCACGATGTCGACGGGACCCTGAAGGAGGCCCGGCGGCTCTGGCAGGCGATCGGCCGGGACAACGCCATGATCAAGGTCCCTGCCACGGCCGGGGGGATCCCGGCCATCCGCCAGCTCGTCAGCGAGGGGATCAACGTCAACGTGACCCTCCTCTTCGCCCAGGAGGTCTACGAGAAGGTGGCCGAGGCCTACATCCAGGGCCTGGAGACCCGCTCCTCTCGGGGCGCCGATCTGGGCGGGGTGGCGAGCGTGGCCAGCTTCTTCGTCAGCCGGATCGACACCTCGATCGACGAGATCGTGGCGCGGGGCCTCAAGACCGCCTCCGCGGCGGAGCGCATCCTGCTGCAAGGGCTCCTCGGCCGGGTCGCCATCGCCAACGCGAAGCTCGCCTATCAGCGCTACAGGGAGATCTTCCAGACACCGCGCTGGCAAACCCTCGCCGGCGGGGGAGCCCAGACCCAGCGGCTGCTCTGGGCGAGCACGAGCACGAAGAACCCGAGCTACCGCGACGTCCTCTACGTCGAGGAGCTGATCGGACCCGACACGATCAACACGATCCCCCCCGCCACCCTCGATGCTTTCCGTGACCATGGGCGGGTCCGTTCGAGCCTCGAGGAGGACGTCGAGGCCGCCTCCGACACGATGAAGGCCCTCGCCCGCGCCGGCATCTCGATGAAGCAAGTGACCGACCAGCTCCTCGAGGACGGCGTGCGGAAGTTCGTCGAGCCTTTCGACAAGCTGCTCGCCTCCGTGGACCGCCGCTGCCGGACGATCGATGCGGCCCGGATCGACCGGCAGAGCTACAGCCTTCCCGTCGATCTTCTGTCCGAGCTCGGCGCCATGACCAAGGAGTGGCAGTCCAAAGACGGAGTGCGGAGGCTCTGGGCGCGAGATGCGTCCCTGTGGACGGGAGCGGACGAAGCGAGCTGGCTGGGGTGGCTGGGCGCGACGGAAGAGCTGATCGAGAACGCGGCGCAGCTGGGACGCTTCGCCGAGGAAGCGAAGGCCGAGAAGCTCTCCCATGCGTTGCTGCTGGGGATGGGGGGCTCGAGCCTCTGCCCGGAGGTCCTGAAGGAGACCTTCGGCCTCATCGACGGGTACCCTGAGCTGCACGTGCTCGATTCGACCGACCCGGCCCAGGTCCGCGACACGGAGCGGCGGCTGGACGTGGCCAGGACGCTGTTCATCGTCTCGAGCAAATCTGGGACCACACTGGAGCCCAACATCTTCAAGTCCTACTTCTTCCAGCAGGCCGTCGAGGCCCTCGGCCCGGACAGGGCGGCTGATCGCTTCATCGCGATCACCGATCCGGGCTCGAAGCTCCAGCAGATCGCCGAGAGCGAAGGCTTCCGCCGGATCTACCCGGGCGTGCCCGGCATCGGCGGGCGCTACTCGGCTCTGTCGAACTTCGGCATGGTCCCGGCCGCCGTGATGGGGCTCGACATCGAGGAACTGCTGGAGCGGGCCGAGGTCATGGTCCACGCGTGCGCCTCCTGCGTCCCTGCGGACGAGAATCCGGGGGCGGTTCTCGGGATGATCATGGGGGTGCTCGGCCGGCGCGGGCGGGACAAGGTCACATTGATCCTTTCACCGCGGATCCACGACCTCGGAGCCTGGCTGGAGCAGCTCATCGCGGAGTCCACGGGAAAGCAGGGGAGGGGCCTGATCCCGGTGGATCGGGAGCGCCTCGGATCGCCGGAGGTGTACGGAGACGACCGCCTTTTCATCTATATCAGGCTCGAGTCGGGAGCCGACGCCGTTCAGGATGCGGGGGTTGCGGCCCTGGAGAAGGCCGGCAAGCCAGTGGTCCGGATCTCCCTGGGCAGCCCGTACGATCTGGGGGAGGAGTTCTTCCGTTGGGAGTTCGCGACGGCCGTGGCCGGGTCCATCCTCGGGATCAACCCCTTCGATCAGCCCGACGTGGAGGCGAGCAAGGCGGAGACGCGGAAGCTGACGGAGGAGTACGAGAGGACCGGCTCGCTCCCCCGCGAGGGTCCGCTCTTCGAGGAAGGCGGCATTCGCCTGTTCACGGACGCGAGGAACGCGGAAGAGCTGAACGGGGCGGTTGGCCGGGAGCGCTCGCTGGCGGCCTATCTCCGGGCTCACCTCGGCAGGCTCCGGCCGGGTGACTATCTCGCGCTGCTGGCCTACCTCCCGATGAACCCCCGCCACGAGGAGCTTCTCCAGGAGGCGCGGCATGCGGTTCGCGACCGCAAGCGTGTCGCGACATGTCTCGGCTTCGGCCCGCGCTTCCTGCATTCGACGGGACAAGCCTACAAAGGGGGCCCCCCCAGCGGCGTCTTCGTGCAGGTGACCTGCGAGGACGCCGAGGACCTTCCGGTGCCCGGCCATCGATACACCTTCGGCGTGGTCAAGGCCGCCCAGGCCCGGGGGGATTTCCAGGTCCTCGCGGAGCGGGGCCGTCGGGCCCTCCGGGTCCATCTCGGGCCGGACGTGGAATCGGGCCTCGAGGCGATCAACGCGGCTGTCCGGGAAGCCCTGAAATAGGCTTCAGCGGCTCGAGCCGCCAGAGTGTCCTTCTTTTCTCGTCACGAGCAATCTCGACCCTCCGGTAGCTCTGCACGAGAGCCTCGAACCCTGACAGATGAGGCCCGGCTCGCTCCGCCAGCTCCCTCCGCGCACCGGGGGCGTCCCATTCGGACAGCAGCCAGGGGCCGGCGTCCACCGCCGCGGCGCTGGCGAGCGATTCTCCGAGATGGAAGATGCCCTGTTCCGTCCCTCTCGGGTCCAGAAACGTCCACGCTGCCACGAGTGCTTGACGCCTGGAGAAATAAGGCAGGTAGAACATCAGGGCACGCCGTTCACCGACCCCGGAAAGGAGGACCGCATCGCCGGAACGCCCGGCACGCTCGGCGAGCCGGCAGTACGCAAGATCCTCGTTCTGCTCGGGAAACAGTTCGGTCAGGACCGCGCCCGGAATGTTCGCGGCGAGAAGTGCAACCGGAAGAAGCCCCGCCCCCAGGAGCACCGCGA
>QHYA01000126.1 GCA_003223995.1 Acidobacteriota bacterium
CGACGGACAAGTGCGGCACCAACCCCAATCAGGGCGGCTACAACCCCTGCGGCGATCCCTGGGACCGAATCGCCTACCTCTTCCTCGTGCTCGACGACTGCATCCAGACCGGAGGGAACTGCATCACCCCCCAGAACGTCGAGCTGATGCATGCGATCACCCCCTTCGGCACCGACGCGCCGCCTCCCGACGGTTCAGGACAAGTGCCCCCGCGCGTCCTGACGCTCGACATCACCCCCTACGCGCCCCTTTTGCACGGCTCGAGGTACATCGGGGCGGACATCGGCAACTTCGTCCAGGCGGGCTGGCACGTCACGGTGGATTTCGATCTGAACGAGCGGACGGACGAGGCCTCTCCGAAGAAGCCGGCCGACGGCATCACGGCGGTCATCTTCGAAAGCGGGGGAGCGGTCACCACTCCGCGCCAGGTGACGATTCCCTCCGACGCCCAGCAGGTCTTCGGCCGGATCTTCATGTCCGGCCACGGAGGGAATTCCGCCTGCGACGGCGGAAGCAACGACGGAGGCCCGTGCTCCGGCGGCGCGGACTGCCCGGGCGGCTCCTGCGGGACCTGCGACGAGTTCTGCCACCGCCAGCAGATCATCAAGGTCGACGGGCAGACGGCCTGGCAGGTGACCCCATGGAGGGACGACTGTTCCCCCGGGGGCCTCACCGCCTGCTATGCCTGGAACGCCTGCGGCCATGCCTCCTGCTTCTTCTCGAGAGCCGGCTGGTGTCCGGGGTACATCGCCTGCCATCAGCACCCGCCATGCGACCAGGATAGGCTGATGACCACCTGGCTCACGCCCGGAGCCACCCACGGCGTCACCTGGGAGATCCCGATCATCGCCGGCTCGTGGGCCAAGAGCATGGCTGTGTATTGGTACAAGGTACCCATCCCCATCTGCGGCAACGGCGTGAGGGAAGGCAGCGAGGTCTGCGACGGCAACGACCTGGGAGGGCAGACCTGCCAGACCCAGGGCTACGACGCCGGCACGCTCGCGTGCAACGCGACCTGCAACGGCTTCGACACCTCAGGCTGCCGCAACTACCAGTGCGGGAACAACTACTGCGAGATCGCCGCCGGCGAGAACTGCCTCACCTGCCCGCAGGACTGCAACGGTGTCCAGAGCGGCAGTCCCTCGAAGCGCTACTGCTGCGGCAACGGAGGCGGACAGAACCCCATCCCCTGCTCCGATCCGCGGTGCACGGCCAATGGGAAGGGGTGCGAGTAAGGGAGGCGGGCGAGGGGATAGGATGTCGGAGCGCTCACTCCGCGAGCATCGAGAACAGGTGGATGCTGCTGCGCACGGCGCCCTCGAAATCGATCAGCGACAGGCTCTCGTTCTCGCCGTGGGCATTGGTGTAAGGGTCCTCCACTCCGATCAGCAGTGCGGGAGCGCCGCCGAGGGCCTCGGAGAAGGGGCCGACGAAGGGAATGCTTCCGCCGCAGCCGATGAAGACCGTCTCCTTGCCGTAGCCGGCGCTGAACGCCCGCCGGGCCTTCTCGAAGACCGGACCGGTCGGGTCGGTCATCCACCAGGAGTCCGCCAGCAGGGGCCTGATCGTCGCCTCGACCCCCCATGGAACGTTCGCCTCGAGGTGTGAGACGAGAAGATCGCGCACCTCCTCCGGCCTCTGGTCGGGGACGATCCGGATCCCGACGCGGGCCCAGGCGCTGTCGCAAATGATGTTGCGCGCCTGGTCGCGGCTCGAAGCCTGGATCGCATTGATCGTCAGGGCCGGCTGCCGCCAGATCGTCTCGTAGGGGTTTTTCGCTCCCCCGAGGATCCTGGCGCCCGGCGCCATCCCCGTCTGCTTGCGGAAGAGGGCTTCCGTCACGTCCAGCCTGGCGTAGTCCTCGCGTTCCTGGGATGTAAGAGGACGCACGCGATCGTAAATCCCCCTGATCGCGATCCGTCCCTCATCGTCGAGAAGGCTCGCGAGCATCTTGGAGAGAGCGCCGACCGGATCGGGAATAGGCCCTCCCCACATGCCGGAATGGAGGGAGTGGTCGATGGAGCGGACTTCTGCTTCCACGAGCACGAGCCCGCGCAGCGAGACCGTCAAGGACGGCAGACCCGTGTCGAAGTTGCCGGCATCGGCGAGGACCATCACGTCCGCCTGGAGGTTCTCCCGCTGTTTCGCGAGGAACTCGTGGAGGTGCTCGCTGCCGATTTCCTCTTCTCCCTCGATGATCAACTTGACATTGATGGGCAGCCGTCCCGACGACTGCAGGTAGGAAGAGATCGCCGCCGTGTGCGCCACGATGCCCGCCTTGTCGTCCGCGGCACCGCGGCCAAACAGCCGCCCGTCGCAGACCGTCGGCTCGAAGGGGCGGGTCTTCCACAGCTCTGCGTCTCCCGGAGGCTGCACGTCATGGTGGGCGTAGAGCAGGAGGGTCGGCTTGCCCGGAGCCTTGCACCACTCGCCATAAACGTAGGGATGCGCCCCTTCGAGTGTCAGCACGCTGACCTCCTCGAGCCCGCGCGCGGCGAGCAGCTCGGCGACGGCCTCCGCGGAGCGGACCACCTCACTGGGCGGGAAACCGGCGAAGGAGACGCTCGGAATCCTCACGAGGTGCATCAGGTCCTTCAGGTGATCGTTGCGGTGCTGGTCGAAGTGGGTGACCGCTTTCTCGACGGACGGTTTCTCGACTGCCATGAAAGATCCTCCCCGGACGGGATGATATCTCAGCCCGCTCGCGGCTGCACATTCGATGCCCGCGGGCTTCCCGCGGCTTCCCGCGCGGGGGTTGCTCACGAGCCGTCCGCCTCCGATACAATACGCGGCGCCATGAGAGAGCCGCGGGGACCGCTGTCTCCGAGCCGCGTGCGAAAACTTCGGAGCCGGGTGCTCGGGACGGCGGGACTGCTCCTGCTGGTTGGCGCGCTGTGCGCTCCGGCGGGAAGTCCGGAACAGCAGCGCGTGGGAGAGAACACGATGACACAGCCGCAGGCCCTGCACTCGCTCGCCGAGGAGTTCTACCAGTGGAGGTACGAAGAAAACCCGGTCGCCGCCTCCGACGCCGGAAGGCACGATCGCGACGACAGGCTGACCGACTACTCTCCCTCGGCGATCTCGCGCAGGCAGGCGAGGCTGGCCGATTTCCGAAGGCGCTACGGCGAGATCTCGACCAGCGGCGGGGACGCCGGCGTCCTGGCCGATCACGAGCTGTTCGGAGCGGCCTTGGAGCGCGAGGTCTTCGCCGACGAGGTGCTGCGGCGGGTGCGGAGAGATCCCCAGCTTTACGTCGACGAGTGCCTGAACGGGATCTTCTCGCTCCTGAAGAAGGAGTACGACAAGAAGGCGGTCCGCGCGCGGGCGGCGACCCGAAGGCTGCTGGCGATGCCCGCCCTTATGTCCCAGGCTCGTGAGAACCTCACCGAGCCCGTCGGCCTCTACGCAGACCTGGCGGCGGAGTCGGTGGAAGCGGCCGGCCCACTCTTCAATCAGAGCCTCGAGGCCCTTGCCGAGGGGACCCCGGAGCCGGACGTGCGGGCAATGCACGAAGCGCGGGAGACGGCGCTGAAGGCGCTGGCCGATTTCGCGGCGTACCTCAAGCAGAGGCGCCCGTCGATGAAGAACGACTTCGCGATGGGAAAGGAGGCCTATGCGCGGTGGCTCTCGCGCGTCGATCTGCTGCCGCTCGACGCCGATCAGGTCGTCGCGCTGGGCGAGGCCGAGCTGGCGCGCGCCCGGGCGACGCAAGCCTGGCTCGCGGTGGCGGCGGCGAAGGCCTCCAGACCGAAGAAGCCGCCCCGCGACCAGGAGGAGTTCCTGCGAAGCTACGAGGCGAACACGGCGGGAATCGTGCGCTTCCTCAAAGAGAGGGACATCCTGACGGTGT
>QHYA01000233.1 GCA_003223995.1 Acidobacteriota bacterium
CGCTCGAAGAAGAACGTCAGGAAGTCCACTGTTTCTCCTTTTCCTTCCGCTCGGCCAGCAGATCCGCGAGGAACCGTCTGTGGCGGCCGAGGAACCGCTCGACGAGCGACTCGCCGGGGGAGTCGAGGATCTCGGCCGGAGTTCCGAGCCGGACCAGTCTGCCGGCATGCATGACGCCGATCCGATCTCCGAGGAGAAACGCCTCCGTCACGTCGTGTGTGACGAAGAGGATGGTCTTCCCAAGCCGCCTCGAGATCGCGAGGAACTCATCCTGGATCGTGACTCTCAGGACGGGATCGAGCGCCCCGAACGGCTCGTCCATCAGCAGCAAGGGGGGGTCGGCCGCCAGGGCCCGGGCCAGCCCGGCCCGCTGCCTCTGCCCGCCGCTGAGCTGGTCCGGATACCTTCTCTCCAGGTCGAGCCCATCGAGGCCTACGAGTCGAAGGACGGTCTCGGCCCTCTGCCGCCGGGCCTGCTCGTTCCAGCCGAGCAGGCGAGGGACGAGGCAAACATTGGCGAAAACGGTCAGGTGCGGCAGCAGGCCGATCTCCTGGATCACGTAGCCGATCGAACGCCTCAGCAGCACAGGATCCCACTCGAGTACCGACCTGCCCGCGACGCGGACGGCGCCGGAAGTCGGCTCGACGAGGCGGTTGACCATCTTCAGGGCAGTGGTCTTGCCGCTGCCGCTCGTCCCGAGCAGCACGAGGGTCTCGCCCGGTGAGACCGTCAGGTCCAGCCCGTCCACCGCCGGTATTCCGGTCCCGTAGGACTTGGAGACCGACAGGAACTCCACGCGGGGCGCTGCCCCGCTGCCGAGAGGTGTCTCGCCGGGTCGTGTCTCAACGGGCATGGCCAGCCCTCGCGGCGCCGGGTCAAAGATAGCAGCACTGCTGCGAGGTTTTTCCCCGTCCGGCGCGCGGCGCGAACGCTAGCATGCGGCTCGACAGCCGCACAACAGACCCTCTTGCGTAGACCCCCTTGCGCGCTTGGCGGGGCGAGAGGTCGCACCGCTTGGAGGGCCAGGCGCGATAGAGAGGCTGCCGTTGCTGAGGAGGCGTGCGAGGAACGGGCGTTGCCGTGCGATCGCCGCTCTGCCAGGGTCCGGCCCGTTGACAAGCACGCCGTTCCGCCCGATATTGCAACCGACAAAGGACATTCCTGTCCGGTTGGAGAGGTTCACCTCCACAAAAAACTGCCCTGCGGGGGAACGGGAAGCCCTTGAGAGCCAAGACGATCCTGGTCGCGGAGGACAGCAGCACCATCATGGCCATGATCCGCGACGAGTTGGAGGAGGCTGGCCATGCCGTGCTTGCGGCCGAGAATGGAAAGGTGGCGCTCCAGATCCTCTCGGAAGGCGGTGTGGATCTCGTGATCACCGACCTCGTCATGCCGGAGGTGGACGGGCTAGAGCTGCTCGAATCCGCACGGAAAAGCCATCCCGATGTTCCGGTCATCCTGATGAGCGGCATCGAGAAGTCGGCCGACGCCGCCGTGACGGCCATCCGGCAGGGGGCGGCCGACTACCTCATCAAGCCCCTCAAGGAGGGGGAGGTGCGCTTCGCGGCGGAAAGCGCCCTTCACCAGGTCGAGCTGGAGGAGCAGGTCCGCTACCTCTCCCGGGAGGTCAGAGAGCGGAACTCCTTCAGCAACATCGTCGGCGGCAACCACCGGATGCGCGAGATCTTCCAGACGATTGAAATCCTCGCGGACACTGACGCGACGGTGCTGATTACAGGAGAGACCGGGACGGGCAAGGAAATGGTGGCGCGGGCGATTCACTTCAACAGCCCCCGGAAGGAGCGGCGTTTTGTCCCGATCAACTGCGGAGCGCTGCCGGCCGAGCTGCTGGAATCCGAGCTGTTCGGCCACGAGAAGGGGGCGTTCACGGGTGCCAGCCGGACCCGGATCGGCAAGTTCGAGTACGCCGACGGGGGAACGGTCTTCCTCGACGAGATCGGGGAGATCCCGCCCGCCATCCAGGTGAAAATTCTGCGGATCCTGCAGGACAAGGAGTTCGAGCGGGTGGGAGGGAATCAGCTCCTCCGAGCGGATGTGCGCGTTATCGCAGCGACGAACAAGGATCTGCCCCAGGCAATCTCCCGGGGGGAATTCCGCGAGGACCTCTTCTACCGCCTCAACGTCGTCCCCCTGCACATGCCTCCGCTGCGCGAACGCAAGGAGGATCTACCTCTTCTCGCCCGGCATTTTCTCGAAAAGGCGAACCAGAAACTCAAGAAGCAGGTCGAGACGATCAGCGCCGAGGCCCTCGGGCGGATCATGCTGTATCACTGGCCCGGCAACGTTCGCGAGCTGGAGAACGTCATCGAGCGGGCGGTCATCATGGAGCGGGGACCGATGATCGCGCGAATCGAGCTTCCCTCGGTCCCCGCCGACCACCTCCCTGCCAACGGAGGCGAAGCGCTCGCCGATCAGCTCGTGATGCTTCCTCTCGAAAGAGCGGTGGACGGCTTCGAGAGGCTCTACCTGTCGAGGGTGCTGGACCGTTTCTCCGGCAACATCGGCGAATCCGCCCACCACGCCGGCATCAACCCGCGCACTCTCAACCGAAAGATGACCCGCCACGAGCTGGACAAGAAGCAGTTCAAGAAGGCTTGACCCGCATAGCACGCCTCCTCTTCCTGGACCTCGGGTAGCTGCGGGCGGTAAGCTCTGCTCGCCGCCGATGAAAGCAAAGCTCTCGCGCCTGCTGTCCAGCATCCGGGCCGCCGGGCACGTGAGGGGGCCGCGTGGTGCGGGAGAGGTCCCGCGGGAGGACGACCTTCAAGGATTGAGGGTCGAGGAGCTGCTGGGGCGGGACCGCGTGGATCTGAACCTTGCCGTGGTTTCCTCCACCCTTGCCGGCAAGCGCGTTCTGGTCACGGGTGCAGGGGGCTCGATCGGCTCCGAGCTGTGCCGGCAGATCCTCCCGTTCCAGCCGGCGGAGCTGCTGCTGTTCGGTCGCGGAGAGAACTCCATCTTCGCGATCCATGAGGAGCTGGCCGCCGAGTGCGGTTCTGTTCCATTCCGCCAGATCCTCGGCGATGTCATCAACCGGCGGAAGCTGGCAGGGATCTTCCACCGGCACCGTCCGGAAATCGTCTTTCATGCAGGGGCGGACAAGCATGTCCCCCTGATGGAGCTGAACCCCGATGAGGCCGTGCTCAACAACATCCTCGGGACGTTCAACCTTCTGCATGTGGCGGGCGAGCACGAGGCGGAGCGGGTCGTCTGCATCTCGACGGACAAGGCCGTGAATCCGGCCTCGGTGATGGGCTGCTGCAAGAGGGTGGCCGAGCTGCTGGTTCAGAGGCGGGTTTGTCCAGGGACGAACGCCGTTGCCGTCCGCTTTGGCAACGTCCTCGGAAGCCGCGGAAGCGTCGTTCCAGTCCTCCGCCGGCAGATCGATCGCGGTGGGCCGGTGAGGATCACGCACCCGGAGATCAGGCGTTTCTTCATGACCATCCGAGAGGCCGCGCGGCTCGTGATCCAGGCGGGGGCCATGGGCGAGCCCGGGGACCTGTTCGTCCTGGACATGGGGGAGCCGGTACGCATCCTCGACCTCGCTCGCGAGATGATCAGGCAGGCGGGATACGAGCCGGACCTCGACCTTCGGATCAGCTTCACGGGCCTGCGGCCGGGCGAGAAGATCAGCGAGGAGCTGGTGCTGCCATCGGAGTCGTGCGAGCCGACGCCGAACGAGAATATCCTGCGAGTCCGCCCCGACGGGGGGCCCCCAGCGGACGAGCTGGCGCGTGAGGTGGCGAGGCTCGCCGAGCTGGCGGTCGAGATGGACTTTCCCGGGATCTTGGCGGCGCTGAAGCGTCTCGTGCCGGAATTCGCTCCGGCGGATCCTCGTCCTGAAACGACGGATGCACCAACAGGGGCCAGGAATCCCGATGGCCTCCGCCGGGCCGGGGCGACCCCTAAGGTCCGCCGCTGAACAGAGGGTTCGCCCGCCCGACGATTCTCCTTCGCATCGCCGCCCCGCGTTCTTGACCGACCCCGTGCCGGGAACTACTTTTTCGATATCACCATGCGCGACGATTTCCACCGAGGCATCGTCGAAGGAATGTCCTGCGGTGTGCTCACCAGCGATACCGAAGGACGGATCCTGACGGTCAATGAGCTGGCCAGGCAGATCCTCGAGATCGACGGGACCGTCGAGGGGCGGTCGTGCGGCGAGGTCCTCCAGCACCATGCTCGGCTCTGGGAGGTGATGCGCGGCTCCTTTGGGCTTTCCACCCTGCCGAGCCGCGCCGAGCTGGAGCTGAGGACGCGCGACGACAGAGGCCGGACGATCGGCTTCTCGATTTCTCGCATCCGGGGCTCCGACGGGGCCGAACTGGGCCTGGCTCTGTTCTTCAAGGATTTGACGCAGGTCGAAAAGCAGGAGGAGCAGGAGCGCTTGCGCGACCGTCTGGTGGTGCTTGGGGAGATGGCCGCGCAGATGGCGCACGAGATCCGCAATCCCATCGCTTCCATCGACGTCACCGCCCAGCTCGTGAGACGGCGGCTGATCAGCGCCGGAGCCAGCGCCGAGCCGGTGGACCGGATCAGCCGCGAAGTCGGGAGGATCGAGAGGACCATCGCGAGCTGCCTGGAATACGTCCGGCCCGTGAGCCTCACTCTCCGGCCTCAGTCGCTACCGCGCCTGCTCGAGCAGGCCCTCGAGGAAGCGCGCCGGCACGAGAAGGCGGGCGGTGTTCTGCTGGAGCTGGATTGCGGGTCGGGACTCGATCCCTTTCCCTGTGACGGGCCGATGCTGAGGCAGGTCTTCTACAACCTTCTCCTCAACTCGATCGAGGCGATGGGCGGGAAAGGGCGCGTTCGTCTCCGGGCCTGGGCAGCGGAGTCCTCCGGCGCCGGGGCCGTTATCGACGAGGCCTGCGTCAATGGAGCCTCCGGGGCGGGAACCGCTGTCTGTCTGGCGCCCCGCGCCCCAAACGGGGAGAGTTACGCCTTCATCCAGGTGAGCGACACGGGACCGGGCATACCTGAGGCGCTGAGAGACCGTGTCTTCCTTCCCTTCTACACGACGAAGACGAAAGGAACGGGAATCGGCCTCGCGATGGCCCGAAAGATCGCCGAGCTGCATCGGGGAGTGATCGACGTGTCGAGCAAGCCTGGTGAGGGGACCACCTTTACCATCAAGCTGCCCTTCGCGGGGGTCTGATCCGGCTGTCCACTATCCAAGGGCGCTTCACGCGGCTCCAAACCAATCAAACCAGCGTGTCAGTGCGACACAAGGCCATTTCTATTCCAAAACTGTAATTGAACAAGAACAGAATCCTGGCCTCTTTGTTGGATTCTGGGCCTCCGAGCTTTGCGCAAGAATGAGGCTCTTCCTTGACGTTGCGTTGAGGGGAACTTAAGTTTCCGATTCGTAATGACAAAGGCAGGAGCGAGATGAAGAAGATCCTGCTCGCTGAGGACGAGACGACCTTGCGTGAGGGGATCGCAGAGGCGCTTCGCGCGAGAGATTACGAAGTTGTCGAAGCTCCGGATGGCAACTCTGCCATTCAAAAGCTCGAAGAGGAAGCGATTTTCGATCTCGTCATTACCGACATGAAGATGCCGGGCGCCAGCGGCGTGGATGTGGTTCGCCGGGCAAGGATGGTCAATGAAGGGACCATCGCCCTCGTCATGACCGCCTACGGCACCGTCGAGGGGGCTGTCGAAGCGATGCAGGCGGGAGCGTTCGATTACGTCCCCAAGCCTTTCAGTCTGGAGGCGCTCGAGATCAAGGTCCGCACGGCCCTCGAGCACGGCAGGCTGGTCCGGAAGCTCCAGATCTATCAGCCTCGGATCGCTCACGGCTCCTTCGATAACATCGTCGGCGAAAGCCTCCGTATGAAGGAGATCTTCCGCACGATCGAGAAGGTTGCTCCCTCCGGCGCGACGATCCTCGTCCTCGGAGAGACCGGCACCGGCAAGGAGCTGATCGCCGAGGCGATCCATCACAACAGCGAGCGGAAAGATGGACCCTTCGTCAAGATGAACTGCGCCGCCCTGCACGAAAGCCTTCTCGAGTCGGAGCTGTTCGGCCACGAGCGGGGGGCCTTCACGGGCGCAGACCGGCAGCGGATGGGGCGGTTCGAGCTGGCGGACGAGGGGACCCTCTTCCTCGACGAGATCGGAAACATGTCCCTCTCGACGCAGGCCAAGGTATTGAGAGTGCTCCAGGAAAGGGAGTTCGAGAGACTGGGAGGGACGAAGACGGTGAAGGTGGACGTCAGGCTCATCGCGGCGACGAACAAGGACCTCGAGGATGCGATCAAACTCAAAGAGTTCCGCGAGGACCTCTATTACCGTCTCAATGTCGTGACGATCCAAGTCCCGCCGCTGAGAGAACGCAAGGAAGACATCATTCCCCTCGCGAGTCATTTCCTGAACAAGTTCTGCATGGATCTGAAGAAGCCCATCCGCGGTTTCACCCGCAGCGCCGTGCGAGCCCTGACCCGGCACCACTGGCCGGGGAACATCCGCGAGCTCGAGAACACGATAGAGCGGGCAGCGCTCATGTGCGAGGGGAAGGAGGTCGATGTCAAGGACCTGAATGTGCCCGGTCTGGATATCACCGGTGTCTCCGCGGCGACCGGGACGCTGAAGCTCCCGCCGGAGGGGATGTCGCTCGACGAGCTGGAGCGCCAGGCGATCCTCGAGGCCCTGCGGTTGAACAACTGGGTCCAGAAGGAGGCGGCGCGTTTCCTGCGTATCTCCAGCCGGGTGATGAACTACAAAGTCCAGAAATACGACATCAAGTGGCCCCGGTGGGCCAAGAACAGGCCAGCGTCGAACTTCTGATCCGGGTAAGGGCGGGCCCAGGAGAGCTTCCTCAGGGAGCTTTCCGCAGCGACCCCTCCAGCGTGCTCGCCACGAAATCGATCTCCTCGAGCGTCAGGCGGTTGTGGAAGGGCAGGGCGATCGTGCGCGCGGAGATCGACTCCGCAACGGGGAAGTCCCCTTCGCGGAAACCGAAGCGCTCTCTGTAGAACGGCTGCAGGTGGATCGGCACGAAGTAATTACGGCATTCGATGCCGGTGGATCCCAGGCGCGAAAGGACCGCGTCGCGGTCGGCACGGGAGATTCCGTCCGAGAGCCTGATGACGTATGCGAACCAGGAGATCCTCTCCCCGGGCCGAGGAGGGTCGGGGAGAGTGACTCCGGGGATTCCAGCGAGCCGCCGGCCATAAGCGCCGAAGAGGCTCTCGCGGGCGGCGATGGATCGCTCGATGCGGGAGAGCTGGGAGGCTCCCAGGGCGCAGAGGATGTCGGAAAGCCGGTAGTTGTATCCCAGCCGCTCGTGCTCCACCCATCCCGAGGCCCCCGCACCGGAGCGGCCCTGATTTCTCAGGCTCCGGCATAGCGCGGCGAGCCGGCCGTCGCTGGTGACGATCATCCCTCCTTCGCCCGTGGTCACCTGCTTGTTCGGGTAGAAGGCGTAAACACCGCCCTGGCCGAAAGTGCCGGTGTGCTCGCCTCCCGCGGTCGTTCCGAGCGCCTCGCAGGCATCCTCGAGGAGAAGCAGACCGCGTTTCCGGGCCAGTTCGCGCATCTCCGAGATGCGGCAGGGCCGACCGAATACGTGCACCGCGAGGATGGCGCGAGTTGCCGGAGTGATCACTGCCTCGACAGCGGCCGGATCAAGGCCGTATCCCTGCGGATCGATATCCGCGAAGACAGGACGTGCCCCCTCGTACAGCAGCGCGTTCGCTGAGGCGATGAACGAGAAGGGCGTGGTGACCACGTCGTCTCCCTCGCCGATCCCCATGGCCCTGACGAGGCAGTGGAGTCCGGCGGTCCCGGAGGAAACCGCGACGGCGTGCTCCGCTCCGACATAGCTCGCTACGGCGCTCTCGAAGACCGCTGTGGCCGGGCCGAGCGAGAGGTGAGGCGTCTTCAAGACGGCGAGCACCGCCTCGATGTCTTCGGAAGCAATGTCGGGGCGAGAGAGGGGGATCTTCATCTGAGCTGCTGGTCCTCGGGAATCGCCGGCGGCTCGGCGGAGAGAGTCTATGACGGGCCAGAGGTTCGGCGCCGGCTCGATCGCACGGGTCGCAGCTCTCGGAGGGACTGCCTCAGGCCGGCTGCCTCCGCGGCCATTTCCGTCCGCGCGTGGCCGCATCGCGGGAGCAGCAGGCCGGCGCGAGCGCTTCTGTTTGCGAGAGCGGCTTCCCGGCGATTCTTCGTATCTCCTCGCCGGCCTGTGTGAGAAGGACCTGTTTCACAATCGAATCCTTCACCTCCACTCCGTCGAGGAAGACGAGCGTTTTCCCGCAGCCGGCCACCGTCACGCTCAGCGTGCGCGTGGTGGAGAGGGGACGAAGATTCCCGCCGTGCCCGCCAGGGCTGAAGAGCGTGACGAGGGACAGCAGGGTGCCGGCGGCCATGCCGAGGGCTCCGAGCCCCTTCAATACCAGAAGAGCTTTCATGGCATCTCCCTCCTAATGAAGATAACGTCCGGGGCGGGCGCGGAGTTGAGGGCCAAATGGGCGGATGCTAGACTCGCTGCGGCATTTACGCAGCGGCAAGACCGCACCCGCGGATTGGGGGCGGTGGAGCCTCAGGGAGCTGCCTGATGGGTCTACGGGTTGGCTGGAACGAGTATTTCATGAACATCGCGCAGCAGGCAGCGACCCGATCCACCTGCGACCGCAAGCATGTCGGCGCCGTCATCGTCCGCAACAGGACGATCCTTTCCACCGGCTACAACGGCTCGATCCGGGGGATGCCACACTGCGACGATGTCGGACACGAGATGGAGAACGGCCATTGCGTAGCCACGATCCACGCGGAGGCGAACGCGCTGATCCAGGCCGCGCGGAACGGGGTCAACATCGAAGGAGCCGAGCTTTACACGACGGCCAGCCCGTGCTGGTTCTGCTTCAAGCTGATGGCCAACGCCGGAATTCGCCGGATCTACTTCGGCGAGTTCTACAGGGACGAGAAGTCGATTCGGGTCGCTCGCCAGCTCGGCCTGGAACTGATGGATCTTTCCGCCATTCGAGACAAGCAGTTGTCGCCGGGGCGAGAAAACAAGTGAGGGGGCAGGATCGCTCCTGCCCCCTCGGCGTATCTCTTCTGTTTCTGACGGCTCTGGAAGAGCCGATTCTACTTCTTCTTCGACGATTTCTTCGCCGTGGTCTTCTTCTTCGACGTCTTCTTCTTCATCGGCATCTGTTCACTCACCTCCTTCCTCATCTAGCCCATCGGCTCGGAGCCCAATATGTAGTTGACACCGGCCGTCGAACCCCATTATATGGAGGCTCATGGCACTGTCAAGAGGGAATTGACGCTTACTGCCCATGCTCAGAGGAAGAGAAAGCCCAAGCCACCGGTTCAGGGTGAGGGCGCTCGCAGGGGGTCGGGGAAGTCTCTAATATAATCATGCGTTCAGAAAGAAACGAAGATGCTGCGAGCATTCGAGGAGAGACGAATGAAGCTTCTGATTTCATCATGCATGCTGGCTCTACTGGCGGTGTCGTCATTGCTTGCCCTCGCTGGGCAGGGTAGATCCGAAGAGACCAAGCGCAGCGAAGCGAAGCCCGCGGAGGCGAAGAGCGGGGAGGCCAAGCCAGCCAGGTCAAAGCCCGCAGGGGCCCCGAACCCCATCGTGGTCATCGAGACGTCCCTGGGCGATGTCAAGGCGGAGCTGTACGCGGACAAGGCGCCGATCACGGTGAAAAGCTTCCTTTCCTATGTCCAGAAGGGGCATTACAACGGGACGATCTTCCACCGGGTCATTCCGGGCTTCATGATCCAGGGAGGCGGTTTCGAGATGGACGGAACCGAGAAGCCGACCGACCCGCCGATCAAGAACGAGTCCGGCAACGGCCTGCGTAACGAGCGGGGGACCCTGGCGATGGCCCGGACTTCCGCCCCGGACAGCGCCGCGGCACAGTTCTTCATCAACGTGGTCGACAACCGCTCTCTGGACAAAGATGGAGCCAGAGACGGGGTCGGCTACGCCGTCTTCGGCAAGGTGACAGATGGGATGGACGTGGTGGACAAGATCAAGTTGGTTCAGACAGCCACCAAGAACGACATGGCGGACTGGCCCGTCCAGCCGGTCGTGATCAAGACGATTCGCAAGGTGAATTGAGAACTTTCAGGACTGTATGAAGGAATCCAGGACCATCGCACCCGCCGAGGCAGTCGCTGCCCTCCAGGACCGCCAGCGGCTGCTCGTCGAACTGTTCGAGAAGATGCTGACCGTCTACTACATCGAGGAGCGGGTCAAGAAGTTCGTCCGTCAGAACAAGTGCTCGTTCCACGCCAGCAGCCGCGGTCATGAGAAGGTCCAGATCGCCATGGCGATGTTGCTGAGGTCGGGCTACGACTGGTTCTTCCCGTACTACAGGGAGAAGGCGCTCATGGTCGGGCTCGGCGCGCCGCTGGTGGACATCTTCCGCCACATGCTCTCCCGCGCGACGGATCCCTCGGGAGGCGGCAGGAACATGTCGGAGCATTTCTCCTCCCCCGCTCTCCATGTCGTCTCGCCGACCGCCTGCACGGGCACCCAGTTTCTCCCCGCCGTGGGCATGGCGAAGGCGATCAAGGCGGACGGAGGGGATCGGGTCGTCTACGTCTCCTCGGGCGAGGGCGCCGCGAGTGAGGGGGAGTTCTTCGAGGCGCTCAACTACGCGATGCGCGAGCAGCTACCGGTGCTGTTCCTGATACAGAACAACGGCTACGCGATCAGCGTCCCGCAGACAGTCCAGACGGGGTCCCACCTGGAGGACATCTCCCGCGGGTTCAGGATGAGCGCCATCCATGTTGACGGCACAAGGTTCACCCGCATGTACGAGGATCTCAAGCCGATCATCGCAGGCATGAGGAAGGGGAGCGGTCCATGCCTCGTCGAGGCCCACGTCGTTCGCCTGGACTCCCATTCCTCTTCAGATGACCAGGCGAAATACCGCTCCCCCGAGGAACTGGAGAGGATCCGCAGGGAAGATCCGCTCGCCCACACCGCAGGCCGGTTGCTGCAGGGCGGGGTGTTGGATGAGGAGAAGATCCGCGCGATGCACGAGCGAATCAAGGCCGACGTGGACGCGGCGGCCGACGAGGCGGACTCGGAACCTGAGCCGCACCCCGCCACGGCGACGCTGAACATCGTCTCGGGGGCCATGCCTGTAGATGTGGAACCGGAGCCCGTACCCCTCTCCGCCACTCCCGTGACGATGCTGGACACACTGAGCCACGCCCTGAAGGAGGAGATGGAGCGGAACCCGAAGGTCGTGATGTGGGGCGAGGACATCGCGGATCCGAAGGGAGGGGTCTTCGGGGTCACTCGCGGGCTCAGCACGCTCTTTCCGGAAAGGGTGATGAACTCCCCTCTCGCCGAAGCCTCGATCGTCGGTGTGGCCCAGGGGATGGCCATCGGGGGCTACCGGCCGGTCGTCGAGATCCAGTTTGCCGACTACTCCTTCCCGGGCTATATGCAGATGCGCAATGAGATCCCTACGCTTCGCTGGCGCAGCGGAGGGGACTGGACCTGCCCGATGGTGGTCCGCATGGTCTGCGGCGGCTATATCAGAGGCGGGCCCTTCCACAGCCAGTGCGTCGAGACCCTCTACGCCCACACGCCAGGCTGGCTGATCGCCTACCCTTCCAACGCCATCGATGCGAAGGGGCTGATCAAGACCGCGTGCCGTCTGGAGGATCCGGTGATCTTTTTCGAGCACAAGGGCCTCTACCGGCAGGTGTTCTCGAAGAGGCCGGAGCCCGGCGCGGACTACCTGATCCCGTTCGGCAAGGCCCGGCTCGTTCGGGAGGGCTCGGACCTCACGGCGGTCACCTGGGGAAGCGGCGTGATCCGCTGCGAGAGGGCGGCCGAGGAACTGGCCCAGCAGGACGGGGTCTCCATGGAGGTCATCGACCTGCGGACCCTCGTTCCCATGGATTTCGAGGCGATCTTGGCCTCCGTTCGCAAGACCGGTCGAGCGCTCGTCGCTCACGAAGCGATCCTGTTCGGAGGGCTGGGTGGGGAGATCGCCGCGCGAATAGCCGGTGAAGCATTCGAGTGGCTCGACGCGCCCGTTCGCAGGGTCGCGGCGAAGGATTGCTTCGTCCCGTTCGCGCCCTCGCTCGAGGCGGCGGTGCTCCCGTCACAGGCGGACGTCACGAACGCCGCACGGGAGCTGGCGCGGTACTGAGTCCTTGCTTATTCTGTAAGAGGAAGAGGAGGGACGCCCATGGGCATGCGTTCCATCCAGGAGCTCGTCGACGGGCTGAGCCGGATCGCGGCTGCGTCTTTCACGCACCAGCGCGTGCTGCAAGAGATCGGCCGCACGGTCATCGACCCGCAATCGCTCCACCCATACCTGTTCTTCTGTCCCACTCACTACACCCGCAACCTGATCCACTATTGCGAGCTGTTCGAGGTCGTCGGGGTCGGGTGGGAGCCCGGACAGCAGTCGCCCGTCCATAACCACCGGGGGCAGGAGTGCTGGATGGGGGTGCCCATCGGCCGCCTTCAAGTCCAGAACTACAGGCTGCTCGCGTACGACCCCGTAGAGAAGACTTGCCGGCTGGAACCTTCGATCCGCTTCGAGATGGACCCCGAGCATCCCGCCGCTGTCGATCCGGCCGAACCGATCCACTCCGTTCACAACCTGCCGGAGCACGGCGGGCGCGCCGTGTCGGTTCACGTGTATTCCCGTCCCTTCCACTCCTGCGAGGTCTACCTGCCGGAGCAGGGCCGCTGCTTCGAGGTTCCCCTGGATTACACGAGCAAGTTCGGCGTTCTCTGCCCCGGGGAAATCGCACAGGCTGCAACGGTCTAGCCAAGGCCTGGCCATCCGACCTGGCGGCGCCGCTTCTCCGGTCAGGGCTCCATCGGACTGTCCTGAAACTCCAACTCCTCCTCCTCGGTCGAGTCCTGGTCGGATTGGACGGTCGGGGGGACGGGGAGGCTCGTTTCGATCAGCAGCGGCGAGCGGGCGAACAGCGCCCCCGCCATCGGATCCTTCCCCGGGAACCGCACCTTTCGGAACTCGCAGTCCCCCTGAAAGAGAGCGTCCTGAGCGGTGAAGCCGCGGCCGAAGTCCGAGTCGCGGATCACGAACCTTCCCGAAAAGCGCGCCCCTTCGAACTCGCTCTCGCCCTTGATCCGAAGCCGCTCCATCGTCATCGAAGCGAAGCGGCCGTCGAATAGGGACAGGTCCCCCCCGACGTCAACGTCCGCCAGGGCCACGGGCCCATCGGAGGCGAGGGCCAGCATCAGGTCGCTCCCGGCCACGAGGTTGGTGAAGGAGAACCCGCCCGGGGCCTCGGCATCGTTCAGGTTCGCCTGGCCTAGAACCCGCACGGAGTCGAGCAGCAAACCCCCGCCCACCCAGCCGCAGCGCGCCTCGCACTCTCGCCCCCGTCAGGTCCAGCCGATCCCCCACCTGGGCGCTCGGCAGCGAAAGGTCCCCGCCGACCGACACGCCGGCCAGGTGGGCGCTTCCCACGATGTGCAGGTGCGAGCCGTTGAGCTGGCGGAGGTCGGAATCGGTCAGGTCGAGATCGCCCCGGATTTCGCTGCACGGAAGCTCGAGGTCCCTGATAAAGATGCAACGGCGGAAGGCGAAGCGACCCGAGATGCGGCACGAGTCGAGTCGGAGGTTTCCCCTGATGACGCGCAGGTTCATCCTCCGTTCGTCCACCGGGGGCCACGCCTGATCGGCGTCCAGGTTCCCATCGATGATCCGCCCTTTCAGGTCCACGTCCTTCCCCTCGCGCAGGTTTTCCAGGATCTGCTCTGCGGACACGACCTCCCCTGAGGGGGCCAGGCAACGAACGGGTCCGGCAGGCTTCCCTGGTCCCCGCGCTGCTGCGGTGCCGCTTCCTCCCTGATCCATCGCCTCCGTTGCTGGAGAGCCAGATGGATACGAAGGAGGAGCCGCAACGGGCAGCACGAGCAGAAGAAGAAACAGCAACGGCATGCGGATACTCATCGCACTGAAGTATATAGCGGAAGGGTGCGGAGGGTGCGGCGGGGCGATCTTCCCCTGACACCCGGGGGCGTGCCCCCGAGCTGCCTCGCCTCCTGGCCCCCCTACGGGCCCGAACGGCCCGCCAGAGACCTGTCGACGACCTTCTCGTCGATGACGAGCCGCGGAGCCCCGGAGTGCTTCTTGACCTCTTCCGTCGAGAACGGGTCGAACTCGAATGGCTTGATCACCCGGCCATAGACGGCCTTGAGGGCCCGGGCCCCGATACGGCTGAACTTCGACGCCTCGTCCGCGATCTTGAGCTGCGCCCCTTCGGTCACTTCCAGCTCGATCCCGAAGTTCCGGAAAAAGTTCTTCGAGGTGTTGTAGATCGAATCAGGCGGATCGACCAGGATCCGTCTGAGGGTCGTCGCGGAGAGGTCCTCGAGGATGATCGAGTTGTCGAAGCGCGACAGGAACTGCGGCAGCATCCCATAGTCGAAGAGATCGTCCATGCGGAAGTGGTCCTTGAGCATGAAGATCTCTCGGATCTGGACGGCTCCGTTTTCGTACACCGTCCTGGTGGGCAGCTTCACCTTGCTCGTGGGGGAGGTCACTCGCCGGTAAACCTGGTCGTAGAGCGACTCGAAGGCGCCGCCGCACAGGAAGAGCATTTTCCCCGTGTCCACGGGGATGCCGACCTCGACCGGGACTCCGTCGCGATGGATTCTCGCGTGGTGGAGGAGCACCTCTCCCTCGATCAGGGTCAGCAGGGCCTGCTGGATGTTGATTCCGGTGACGAAGGGTTTGCCTCCGACGACGGAGGAGATCTTGTCGATCTCGTCGAGACAGACGGTCGCCTTCTCCATGTAGGTGCCCAACTCCTCGGGCGTGGCGTCGTCGCCGAGGATGGCGCGCACCTTCTCCTCGACCCTCTTGAACAGCCGCGAGGTATCCACCGCGCCCTCCTCCGAGGCGAGGGTGTTGGCGTTCATGACGATGACGGTCCGGTATTCCCTCAGTTGCTCGTGCGTGCGATAGAGCCTCTCCACCGCGCGCATGATCGTCGTCTTGCCCGTGCCGCTGTTTCCGATGAAAAGGAGGTTGCCGTACTTCTCCCCCTGGACGTGCTTGAAGATGGCCACGGAGACGAACTTCAGGGTGTCGTCCTGACCGATCACATCCTGCTTGAGGAAGTCGAAGATATCGACCGGTTTCATATGCCTTGGACCGCTCCCTCGAAACCGCGCCTTCGGGCACCCCATCCGCCCAGATGCGTGCGCCCGGACACGCATCCGGGGCGGCCTGCCATCCTGCGGCTCGAGCTCGGCGCTTCTTGCGGTTTATACCCGCGATCCCCGCGCACGGCAAGCTCGCTTCCAGTGATCGATTCGCTTCCCCAACGATTCCCTTTGCACGGGCCGCAAGATTGGTGTAAACATGCGACACCGGTGGGGTAGGCCTCCAGGGCGGAGGCCCGGCCCGGCCGGTCGAGCCCATTGATCGGGCATCAAGGGGGGGTCCCATGAAGATCCGCTACTCAGCAGCCCAGGTCTGCCTCCTGGCCTTTCTGGCGGTGATGTCCATACAGCAGCCTGCAGCCGCGGCTCCGGCTGCCGTTCCTGCCCTGGGGACGGCGTCGGGGGCCGACTCCGATCAGGTCAAGGTGGGTGAGCTGGAGCTGGTGAGCATTTCCACGCCGCATCCCTACCTTGCGGACCTCGGGGTGTCCTGGCAGCAGGTGGTGCAGTATCCCGGCGCAACTTACATACGCGTTCATTTCAGCGGCTTCGATCTCGCGCCTGGCGACTGGCTGGAGATATCGAGTCCGTTCGGGGAGTCCCGCACCTACACCGGGCGAGGGATCAACGACTCCGGGGAATTCTGGGCGTTTTCCGTCCTGGGGGACACGGCCGTCCTGACGTTCCATGCTCCCACCGGCGGGGCGTACGGGTTCGCGGTGGACAGCCTGGGACGGGGCACACAGGTGGTGTTTCCCCTTCCTGGAGGCCAGACCGAGAGCGTCTGCGGCACGCAGGACTGGAGGGACGTCGAGTGCTACAACCCTTCGACCGAGTACGATCGGGCGAAAGGGGCGACCCTGCTGCTGATCGGTTGCTGCACTTCGTGCAGCGGCTTCAGGGCCTCTGACAGCGGTCAGTTCATGACCAACAATCACTGCATCTCGACCCAAGGGGGGGTGCAGTCCACCGAGGTGCGCTTCCTGTATCAACTGGCCGGGTGTGCGGCGGGATCGAGCGGCTACTCCGGCTCGGTCATGGGAAGCCAGCTCCAGAAGACCGACGGGGTGCTGGACTACACGCTCTTCACGACAACCGGCGATTCCAGCTCGATCCCGTGCCTGCCGATCGACAACCGACTTCCCCCTGCCGGCGAGCGGATGTATATCGCCGGGCATCCCCTGGGGGGGGTCAAGAAGCTCTCGATCGATTCCGATCGCGACTCGGGCGGTAAGTGCGCCGTCGATCTCTCCCCGTGCGCCGGCAACGACCCGACCTCCGACATCTGCTACTACTGCGACACGACCAACGGCTCCTCCGGCTCGCCGGTGCTCTCGGAAAGCACTCAAAAGGTGGTCGCGATCCATCACTTCGGCGGCTGCTACAACTCAGGCGTCCGGATGGACCGGATCTACCCGCAAATCTCGGGTCTGCTCGGAACCTGCTCCGGAGGAGGGGGCGGCGCGGTGTGCGGCAACGGAGTCAAGGAAGGGGGCGAGCAGTGTGATGGGAGCGACCTCGGCGGGACGACCTGCCAGAGCCTCGGCTACAGCGGCGGCACGCTGAGCTGCAATGCGGACTGCACTTACAACACGAGCCAGTGCACGAACACCTGCGTCCCCGTCCCAGGTGGCCGCTGCAATTGCGACGGGACCTGCTCGCGCAAGGAGCGCAACTACGTCAACAGCGGCGGCAAGTGCGCGGACTGCCCCTGAACGGGAGGGGCCAGAGGAACTGATTCTCCGGTCCCCCTTTTTCCCGCGGTCTCTCACGGCCTCGTAAGGGGCTCGTAAGGGGAAAGTGCGAATCGACCGTGGCGGCTCGCTTGCACGAGGCGAGCCGCGACGCGGTCCTCGGGCGCCTCGTTCACCCGCAGCCTGACGCACCCCTTCCCATCCAGTAGGCTCCCGGCCACGAGCGGTTGCCCAGGCCTTTTCGGGAGGCTTGCGGCCGGTCTGTCTCTTTCCACTCTGATACCCTGGCTCAACCATGGAGAAGGCTTCCGCTGCGGGACGGCTGACGGAGGCGGTCCTCGCCGTCGGCCTCGCCGCAGCGGCCATCGTTCCCTTTCTTCCAGCGCTGGCCGGCCGCTTCGTCATGGACGATCACGTCGAGATAGACCAGAACCCTCTCATCACAGGCTCCTGGGATTGGCGAAAAGCTCTGCTGTCCGATGTCTACGCCGGTCGCGGTTCATCGACCTCCGGCCTCTATCGTCCGGCGGCGACAGTCGCCTACCGGCTCATCGCGCTGCCGGCTGGAGCCTCGCCGCTGCCGTTCCACATCGTCAACCTGCTGCTCCACGCGGGGGCCGTTCTCGCCGGGTACGCAGCTCTCCGCTCGGCGGGGTCCGCTTGCGGCGTCGCCGGCGCGGCATCCCTTCTCTTCGCCGTCCATCCGGTCCAGGTCGACATCGTCGCACCGGGTTCGGGGCTGAAGGACCTGCTCGCGGCTGCTGCCGGCCTCGCCAGCCTGCTCGCCTGGATGAAGCACAGGAGGCCGGAGTCGCCTAGCCCGGCCTGGCTCGCGGTCTGCTGCGGGTTCCTTCTGGTCGCGGTCCTGTCGAAGGAATCTGTCGCCGCCCTGCCGCTCCTGTTCCTCGCGGCCGACGCGCTCGGGCTTCCGGTCGTCGAGAAGCAGAACAAGATCGCGCGGGACGTCCTTCCGGAGCCTGCGGCAGCGGAAGCATGGTTGAGGAATTGGAAAAAGTTTCGCCGGATCGCTCCCTCCTGGCTGG
>QHYA01000200.1 GCA_003223995.1 Acidobacteriota bacterium
CACGTCGGTACTCGGGTTGAGATAGTCGAACAGCGTGACCCTCTGCCCCGTGCCGGGCACCAGGCCCCGGACGGGGACGAACCGGCCGTCCCGGCTCACGGTCTCGATGAGGTGTGCGTTCCGGCGATGGACGAGGGTTCCGCTGATCACGACGCCCCGCCCGATCGCACGGTCGAACCCCAGGACGTACTGATCGAGGGTCGGCTGGCGGATGTGCCGGTCCATCGCGAACTTCTGGCCCGCCACCGACGACAGGGTCTCCGTGTAGCCGCTCGTATCGAACGTCCGCTTCGTGGTGAGCGGCCCGATCGCCGACGGGTCCATGTCGTAGTAGAAGGCCGCGTAGAGGGCCTCGGCGTAGCGGCCGTAGTGCGCCCTCAGGATGGACCGGCCATCGCCACGCAGGTCCCACGCGAAACCGAGGCGCGGGGAGAGCGGGCTCGTCCTGAACACGGTTCCGCTGGACACAATGCCCCGGTTCACGTCCAGGCGCAGGCCCGGGTTCAGCGTGAAGCGAGGGGTGATCCCCCACGAGTCCTGAGCGTAGAGCGAGATGCGCTCGTTACGGGCACGGATGTCCGAGGCCCCTCCGAACGAGCCGAGGGTGTAGAAGTCGGGCTGGCCCGTGCTGGGATCGATCACGGGGCCGTTCTTGTCGACGAAGAACGCCCCGCCCGGGAAGCCGGTGCGGTTGTGCACGGTGGAGCGTTCGATCTCCGTTCCGACCTTGAACTCGTGATCGCCCGCGGGTGCGCCCACGTGATGGATGAACGAGGCGTTGACCTGATTGCGGATGCGGTCCCGCAGCTCGAACAGCCGCGCGTTGCCGGAGGCGAGGTCGGTCTCCGCGTCCAGATGGCCGGGAACGGAGAACCCGTTGTGGGGGATGAAGTGCTGCTGCCCGGTGTAGCCGCCCCACGCCACGGTCAGGATCGAGCTGTCCGAGAGCACCGACCTCCACGACAGATTCCATACGAGCTCGGGATTGTCCTCCCCCGTGGTGGCCTCCAGGGGCGTGAAGGCGTCTCCGTCGCGCCCGATGATCTGGCCCGAGACGAAGTACCACAACCTGTCCCTGCGGATCGGCCCCCCGGCCTGGACGACCGCGTCCGCGTGCTGCTGGATCGTCGCCGAGAGGTCGCGGGACCGGGTATTGGAGCCGGTGATGGCCCTGCCGGCGTAGATGATCTCCGCCATGCCGGAGGGATCGTTTCCGCCCGAACGGGTCACGCTGTTGAACACGACGCCGGTGAACTCCCCGTACTCCGCCGGCGCCCCGAGACCCACGAGGTCGACCGACTCGATGAGGGTGTAGTTGAAGAACGACCAGGGCACCCCTCCCTCGGGATCCGAGATGTCGACCCCATCCATCTCGTAGGAGTTGCCGGACTCCTCCGCTCCTCCGTAGGCCGACTCGAGGTTGATGCCCGGCGCGAGGTCGAGGATATGCGAGGTGTCCCTGTCGGTCGGGATGTTCTCGAGGAACTCCGGTGGAAGCACGGTCGTCGTCGCGGAGCTTCGCGGGTCGATCGCGATCGGCTGGGCGCTAACGCCCACCGTTTCCTCGCCGGCATAGGGCGTCAGATGGATCGGGGCCTCGGTGCCCATGCCGGCCGACAGCAGGACGCCCTCGATCCGGAGCGTCCTGTAACCCGTCAGCCTGGCCGAGATGGTATACGCCCCCGGCGGCAGCTCCGGGAAGCGGTATCTCCCGTCCCTGTCCGCGACGGCCGCCCGCGGGCCCCCGATGAGGGCCGGGCTCTCGATCTGGACGATCGTTCCGGGCAGCGGGGCGTCGTCCTCGCCTACGACGCGGCCACCCAGCCCACCGGTCGTGCGGCTCTGCGCGGAGGCCCCGCCGGAGACGAGGAGACCGAGGACGGCGGCCACGGCGATCGCGGGGGCCAGGGGCCGGCGGCGCCGGAGGAATGCGGATCGGATGCTGGAGGCGATCACGGCTTCTGCGCGCCGACCGTTCCGTACTTCGTCAGGAGCAGGTCCTCATCCTGGACGGTGCCGATCCCGCGCGCGAAGATCTTGTACTCCTTGGCGTGAGGTTCGAGGGGCGTCGTCTCTTCTATCTTCACGCAGTCCTGGAAGGATCCCGCGGGTGTCTTCACGGACTCGCTGTCGCTCACGACCTCGACGCGGTCCATCGCCGCCCCAGGGGCGACCTCCTGGTAGAAGCGCGCTCCCAGCAGCGGCCGGGCGGGCATGAAGAGGCCGGCCTTCGCCCCTCCCTTGCCGGCCGCCCATGCTCCCTCGTGGCCGGAGACTTTCCCGCTCTCGTAGGTGTCCGTCTCCTCCCCGAAGTAGAAAACGTCGTTTCCCGGACCGCAGTCGGCGTAGAAGTTTCGCGAGATCTCGGCGAGCTGTCCGTTCTTGCTCTCCCGTTCCTCGACGACCCGGGTCTCGACTCCGCCGAGCGTCTTCGTCTCGTTCAGGACCGTGATCTCCAGGTGCGTGCGGTCCTTTCCCTCCCTGCCGTCCAGGACCTGCCGGTAGCCGGGCTCGAGTATGAAGAAGTCGTTCCTGCCGGTCGAGGACCATCGGCAAGCCGACGTATCGAACCTCTCCGTCCACTGCTTCGACTCCTTGTTCGCTCCGGCGGCGGCGAGCTTCCCGGAGGAGCTGGAGAGGATCGGGACAGCCGCGAGCATGAGCACGACTCCGAGCTTCTTCACGATGGGACTCCTTTCACCGCGGCGAGATCATCCCGCCTCCGCGAATTCTAGGCCGGAGCGCTGAACGGTTCCTGAACGGAGCGCAGGTACGCCTGGCGCCGTCGTCTTCCCCGTCGTATATGGGGATCAGGCGCTCGAATGCATCGGTGCCTTTTCTTGAAACAGGAGGCCGAGAAATGAAAACACTCCGTTCGATCTCCCCGGTCATCGCCGTCGCCGCAGCGTCTCTGGCGGCGTTGTCGAGCCACGCGGCAACCCAGCCCTGTCCCTCGTCGATCGACCCATCGCAGTTCGTCTCTCGCATAGACAACCCCTACTTCCCGCTCGTTCCGGGCACGACGTTCTTCTACGAAGGCCAGAAGGACGGGATCCCTGCTCGCGACGAGTTCTTCGTCACCAAGGACGTCAAGAAGATCCTCGGTGTGACCACCACCGTCATCCGGGACCGAGCGTTCGAGAACAACCAGCTCGTCGAGGAGACGTTCGACTGGTTCGCTCAGGACGTGGACGGAAACGTCTGGTACTTCGGCGAGGACGCGACCGAGTTCCAGAACGGCGTTCCGGTGAGTCACGAGGGCTCCTGGGAGGCCGGAGTGGACGGGGCGATGCCCGGAATCGTCATGGAGGCGCATCCACGGGTCGGGGACAGCTATAAGCAGGAGTGCGCGGCGGGCGTCGCCGAGGACGAGGCGAAGGTGCAGAGCGTGAACAAGTCGCTCTGCGTCCGCTACGGCTGCTTCGACGACGTGGTCCAGACGAGGGAGACCTCTCCCCTCGACCCCCACGTCGTCGAGCTGAAGTATTACGCTCCGGACGTCGGCTTCATCCAGGGCGACATGGTCAAGGGAGGATCGGAGCACACCGAGCTGGTTTCCATCTCGAAGAAGTAGGGCTCGGGGGGATCTGTCCCTGTGGCGCGGAAATACCTCCAACTTGTCGATTTTTCGACACCGGGAGTGCCGGTCACGTCCCGTCGTCCCGCTTCTCCTCCGGCGCCCGAAGTCCCCTCGATGCAACGCCTTCGCAGCGCCACTCGCACCCGCTCGCCGGCTGGCACGTCTCTTGAGATGACCGTGGGGCCGAGAGGAGCGGACAATGAGTCAACGCAGTGTCGAGCGAATCATCGGGCGGCTGGTGACGGACGAGGCGTTTCGCCGCCGGTTTGCCGAGGATCCGCGAACCACACTTCAGGAGCTTGCGGAAGGGGGCGTGGAGCTGACCTCCTGCGAGCTGGGGGCGCTCGCCTCCATCGATCGCCGCCTCGTCGCATTCTTCGCTGACGCGCTCGACCCGCGGCTGCAAAAGTCCGACCTCAAGAGAGGCGTGCAATGAGACCCGGCCCGCTGGTCCGGGTCTTCGTGTTGCTCGGCATCCTTCCTCGCGCTTTGGGGACGGCGACGGGGGCCGAGCGCGCTCTCACCCTCGACGAGGCGACGGCCTTGGCCATCGAGAAGAACCAAGGTCTCTTCATCGAGCGGGAGTCGCTGGCTGCAGCAAGGGCCGCCGTGACAGGAGCGAAGGGCGCCTACGATCCCGTCCTGGAGCTCACCAGCGGATGGCGGCGGGCGAGCGATCCGATCAACTCGGCGTTCTCCGGCGCTCCGGAGGGACGAGCCGCACCCACGACGAGGACCTCCGATGCCGGCGTGTCGGTCAGACAGCTCCTTCCCACGGGCGGCTCCTTGTCTTTCCAGGCGGCGGCGATCCGTGAGAAGACCGACGGGGCCTTCGCTCTGCTGTCACCGGCATACCGAACACAGGTGGGAGTGGAGCTGCGGCAGCCTCTCCTGCGCAATCGCACGGTGGACGCCGCCCGGTTCACCGTGCGCGCCGCCGTCTCGGACCGCGAGGGAGCCGTCGCCTCCCTGCGGCGCACGATTACCGAGACCGTTGCGGATGTCGAGCGCGCCTACTGGAAGCTTGCAGCCAGCCGTCTCGAAGTCGGGGTGCGCGAGGAGGCCCTCCGGCTCGCGGAGGAGCAGCTCGCTGAGACGCGCAAGCGCATCGAGAGCGGCATCGCCCCCGAGACCGAGATCGCTCAGCCACGCGCGGAGCTGGAACGGCGGCGGGGCGAGTTTCTCACATCGCGGGAGTCGGCTTCCCGCGCAGAGAACGATCTCAAGCTCCTGATCCTGGGGGACGCCGACGACCCTCTCTGGATGGAGCAACTGGCTCCGGCCGACGACGTGGCGATGGAGGTCGTTGCAGTGGACGTCCCAGCCTCGCTGGAGCGTGCCCTGGCGTCCCGCCCTGAGCTGAAGACCGCGAGTCTGACCGGGCTCCCGGTGGAGCTCCCGCCCGGGCTCGAGGGAGGCCTGGGGCAGTCCTTCGAGACGCTCCGCGAAGGGGACTTCGACGATGTCCGGGCCTCCGTGGTGTTCGCGATCCCCATCGGCAACCGGACGGCGCGGGCAGCCGCGGCGAGGGCCGGAAGCTTCGAGCAACAGGCCGAAGCGGACCTCCGCCGGATCCGCGAGACGGTCAAGGCCGAGATCCTCGACGCCGCAGCCGCGCTGGAGACCGCGGGGCAGAGGATCGAGGCGGCCCGCGCAGGCCGCAAGGCAGCCGAGGTCCAGCTCGCGGCCGAGCGCGAGCGGTACGCAGTGGGCTTCTCCACGAACTTTCTGGTGCTCACGCGCCAGAACGACCTCGCGCGCGCACGACTCGACGAGATCTCGGCCCTCACCGCCTATCGAAATGCGCGCACCGAGATGGCGCGCGCGACGGGATCGCTGCTCGAGGAGCGGCGCATCGCTGTCGATCGAACCGGGTCCTGAAAGGGAGGCTCTGTCTCATGGCGAGGCGAATGATTCTGATGCTGGCCGCAATGGCCCTCTTCATCACGTCCGTCGGCTTCGTGAAGTTCCGGCAGATTCAGGCGGCTGTCGCCCAGGCGTCCTCTTTCCAGCCGCCTCCAGAGGCCGTCACCACGATCATCGCAGAACAGAAGCTCTGGCCCGACACCATCGACGCCATCGGGACGGTCGTGGCCGCCCGTGGGGTCACCGTAACGGCCGACCTGCCCGGCATCGTCCAGAAGATCGACTTCGATTCCGGCAGGAAGGTCAGCGCGGGTGACGTCCTGGTGCAATTGGACACCCGCCAGGAGCGAGCGCAGCTCGCGTCTGCCGAGGCGCAGCGCGACCTCACAGGGCTCAATCTCGAGCGGATGCGGGGACTGCGAGAGAAAGGAGTCGTCTCCCAGGCCGAGTACGACCGTGCGGATGCGGATTCGAAGCAGGCGGAGGCCCGGGTCGGCGAGATGCACGCCACGATCGGACGAAAGACGATCCGCGCCCCCTTCACGGGGATTCTGGGCCTTCGGCAGGTCAACCTGGGGCAGTACCTCAACGGTGGCGATCCGATCGTTCCCCTCCAGTCGCTGGACCCGATCTACGTGAACTTCGCCACACCGCAGCAGAGGGTGGGCGAGCTGAGGGTCGGCGCCGAGGTACGGGTGGCGGAGGGGGGTCGGTCCCTCGTGAAGGCCGCGGGCCGCATCACCGCCGTCGATTCGATCGTCGACCAGGCCACACGGAACGTCCAGGCGCAGGCCACCTTCGAGAACCCTGACGGCAAGCTGCACCCGGGCATGTTCGTCGAGGCCCAGATCGTCCTGGGCGGGGGCCGATCTCTCATCGCGCTTCCGGCCTCCGCGATCAGCTATGCGCCGTATGGCGATTCGATCTTCATCGTGGAAGATGTGAAAGGCCCCGACGGCAGGACCTATCGGGGCGTTCGCCAGCAGTTCGTCAAGCTCGGCCCCGCGCGGGGCGATCAGGTGGCGGTGGTTTCCGGCCTCGACGCCGGAAAGGAAGTCGTCCCCTCGGGGGTCTTCAAGCTGCGCAACGGTGCCTCTGTCCAGGTCAACAACCAGGTTCAACCCGCGAATGATCCGGCCCCCCGTCCGGAGGAGGGGTGATGAAGCTCACGGATCTCTTCATCCGTAGGCCGGTCCTGGCGATCGTCGTCAATCTGATCATCTTGATCGCGGGCCTGCAGTCCATCCGGTCCCTCACCGTGCGGCAGTATCCGCGCAGCGACATCGCGGTCGTCAAGGTGACGACCGCCTACGTCGGCGCCAGCGCCGATCTCGTCCGCGGTTTCATCACCTCTCCGCTCGAGCGGGTGATCGCCGGGGCGGACGGCATCGACTACCTCGAGTCGTCGAGCGCCCAGGGGGGCAGCAC
The DNA here is from genome assembly GCA_003223995.1 of Acidobacteriota bacterium. Lineage (GTDB taxonomy): Bacteria > Acidobacteriota > Polarisedimenticolia > QHYA01 > QHYA01 > QHYA01. Next base: position 6,875 of record QHYA01000200.1, read on the forward strand.
GATCACCGTGCACCTGAAGCTCAACTACGACACGAACGCCGCCCTCACCCAGATCCAGGCGAAGGTCGCCCAGGTGCGCAACGACCTCCCTCCGGAGGCCGAGGCACCGATCATCGAGCTCGAAACCGCGGACACCCAGTTCGCCGCGATGTACCTCGGCTTCTCCTCCGAAGACCTCGATCAGAACCAGATCAGCGATTACCTCACGCGCGTCGTGCAGCCGAAGCTGAGCGCCATCAGCGGCGTGCAGCGGGCCGAGATCCTGGGAGGACGCAACTTCGCCATGCGCATCTGGCTCGATCCACCCAAGATGGCCGCTCGGGGCATCTCTCCCTCGGACGTGTGGGACGCGCTGGCGCAGAACAACTACCTCGCCGCGCTGGGGAAGACCAAAGGGTCCATGGTGTCCGTCAACCTCGTCGCCAACACGGACCTCCAGACCCCCGAGGAATTCCGGCAGCTCGTCGTCAAGGAAGAGAAGGGCGTCGTCGTGCGGCTGGGCGAGATCGCCGACATCGCGCTGGGCGCCGAGAACTACGAGCAGGACGTCCGTTTCAACGGGCAGACCGCCATCTTCATGGGAATCTGGGTGCTTCCCACCGCCAACTCGCTCGACGTGATCGGTCGGGCGCGCGAAGCGATGCCGGAGATCCAGGCGCAGCTCCCGGTGGGGATGAAAGCCGGAATCCCCTACGATTCGACGGTCTACATCCGGAACGCCATCGATGAGGTTCTCAAGACCCTCACGGAGACCCTCCTCATCGTCATTGTCGTCATCTTCCTCTTCCTCGGTTCGATGCGCTCGCTGGTCATTCCCGTGGTCGCCATCCCCATTTCGCTCGTTGGGGCGGTCTTCCTGATGCTCGTGGCCGGCTTCACGATCAATCTGTTGACCCTTCTCGCCATCGTGCTGTCGGTCGGTCTCGTCGTCGACGACGCGATCGTGGTCGTGGAGAACATCGAGCGGCACCTTCACCTCGGAAAACGGCCCTACGAGGCGGCGACCGACGCGGCCCGCGAACTGGTCGGCCCGATCATCGCCATGACGATCACGCTGGCGACCGTGTACGCGCCGATCGGGATCCAGGGCGGCCTGACGGGGGCCCTCTTCCGCGAGTTCGCCTTCACCCTCTCCGGCGCGGTGATCGTCTCGGGGGTGGTGGCCCTCACACTGTCGCCCATGATGGGATCGAGGTTCCTGCGGGCCGGTGACACCGAGCGGGGTCTCGCCGGATGGGTCAATCGGCGGTTCGACGGAGTGCGCCGAGCCTACACGCGGACGCTCTCCGGGACGCTCGAGTACCGGCCCGTCGTCTTCGCACTCTGGGCCATCGTCGTGGCGCTCATGGCGCCCTTCTATCTGCTCTCGCAGAAGGAGCTGGCCCCGAACGAAGACCAGAGCGTGGTCTTCGGGGTCGTTCAAGCCTCCGCGAACTCCACTCTCGATCAAACGAA
>QHYA01000063.1 GCA_003223995.1 Acidobacteriota bacterium
CAGGACCGTCCACGCCCCCCTCGCTGCCTGGCTGAGGCGGACCCATCCGGGGGCAACGGTCGCCCTCACTGACTGCGGGCTTCTGCCCTATGCCAGCGACGCCCGCATCATCGATCTGTGGGGTCTGAACGATTCCGAGATCTCCCGGCAGGGATTCGATCCGGACCGCCTGCTCGCGCGCCGGCCGGACGTGCTCGTGCTGGCAAGCCGCGACGCCTCGACTTTCAAGCCGCGGTTTCCAATGGACGGCCTTCTGCAGTCCCACCCTCTCGTCGCTCGCGGCTACAGGCTCGCGGAGAGATTCTCATGGCAGAACGATCTCGATGGATCAGGTGATTACTCGCTGTGGGTTTACGAGAGGGTCGAGAGCGTCGACCCCCGCGAGCATGAAAGCCCCGGGGAGGCTGCGTGCGAATGAGACAGCTCCAAGCCCCGATGGAAGGCCCATGCGATCGAGACCGCTGCTGAGACGCTTCCTGCTGCTCGCTGGCCCGCCGATCGCGCTCGCGGCCGGAGCGCTTGCGGCGAGGCTCGCTCATCCTGCCGGCTGCGACGTGCTGCTCATCACCCTGGACACGCTCCGTGCGGACCATCCAAGCTGCTATGGGGGGGCGGCAAGGACCCCATCGATGCAGCGGCTCGCGGAGGGCTCCGCGCTCTTTCCGCTCGCCTCGAGCAATATCCCCCGCACGACCCCGGCGCTGGCGAGCGTGATGACAGGGAGGTATCCCCAAAGCAATGGGGTCCGCTTTCTCAAACAGAGGCTGGAGGAAGGGCAGCAGACCCTCGCGGAAAAGCTCACCGAGGCAGGGTTTTCCACGGGCGCTCTCGTCGCCGGCGGGCCGCTGGAGCCCGCTACTGGGCTCGACCGGGGGTTCGCGTTCTACCGGTGCTACGTGGACCTCAAGGCGGGCCTCCTGACCCTGCGGGCCCTCCCTTGGCTGGCGAGGAGCCTCGCAAGGAGGAGCTTTCTGTGGGTTCACTACTTCGACCCTCATTTCGGCTACCAGCCGCCCTGGCCGTTCGACCGGGACGGTGAGGAGCCCGCGGGCTTCAGGGTGTACCGGCAGATCCGCGACCGGCAGCTCAGCTTCGGCCGGCTCCATTTCGCTCCGCCGCTTTCGCCCGAGGAGCACGCCTATCTCAGGGCGCTCTATCGGGGGGAGATCGAGTACGCCGACGCCGCCATCGGGGTTCTGCTGCGCGCAGTGCGCCTGCGGGATTTCATCACGGGCCGCCGCTCTCTCGTCGTCCTGACGGCGGATCACGGCGAGAGCCTTGGAGAGCACGGCTGCTGGTACGAGCACGGAGAGTTCCTGTACGAACCCGATATCCGCATCCCCTTCCTGATCTCGTGGCCCGGGAGGATCCTTGCCGCGAGCCGCCCGGCCGCCGGCGCGCAGTTGATCGACCTGGCGCCGACGCTGCTCGATCTGCTGGAGCTTTCTCCTCTCCCTTTGGCGGAAGGTCGCAGCCTGGCGCCGGCCCTGCGAGGAGAACGGATGCCCGAACGCCCCCTGTTCGTCGAATCGGGGGAGTCCTTCTTTCCCGAGAATCCCAGGCGCTCCCTTCAGGGGGTGGAAGGGAAGTGGCGCTCCGTGAGGGTCGGGGACTGGAAGCTCATCCTCATACCGCGGCCGGGGGGAGACTCTCTCGAACTCTACGAGCTGAGGAAGGACCCCGACGAGCATGTGAACCTCGCGAGCGTGCGGCCGGCCCTGGTGGGGGAGATGCGGGCGCTTCTCGGCAGATGGATGGCCTCCGGCGGCAGGCAGGAAGGCCCCGTCCCGCTGCTGGACGACGAGGAGCGGGAGCGGCTCCGGTCCCTGGGATACATCGACTGAGGCGGATCTGGCAGGTTGCTGCCCCTCGAGGCGACGGTCGACCTTGACGGACCCGCCGGCTGGGTCTAGATTTCCCGTGGTCTTCATGAAAAACCTTTGTGCGTGCTAGTTCCTGGGAGAACATGGGTTGCACATCAATGATCTTCTGAAGATCGCGAGCGAGAAGGGGGCCTCCGACCTCCATGTGAAGGTCGGGGCGCACCCGGTCGTCCGGGTGGACGGGCGTCTGGTTCCTCTCGTCGATCAGAAGCGATTGATGCAGGAGGACACCATCGCGATGGCCTTCAGCATCATGAGCACCCGCCAGAAGCAGAAGTTCAAGGACAACTTCGAGATCGACATGGCCCACTCCGTTCCAGGACTCGGCCGTTACCGTTGCAGCATCTTCCAGCAGCGGGGGGCCGTGGGGCTGGTGCTGCGCGTGATTCCGGTGAAGATCCGGCCGATCCGGGAGCTGCTGCTGCCGCCCGTACTCGAGACGATCGCCGATGAGCTGCGCGGAATGATCCTCGTCACTGGGACGACCGGCTCTGGCAAGTCCACGACGCTTGCAGCCATGATCGACTACGTCAACTCGACCCGCACCGAGCACGTCATGACGATCGAGGACCCGATCGAGTTCCTTCACCGGGACAAGAAGTCACTGGTCAACCAGCGGGAGGTCGAGGTGGACACGAAGTCGTTCGCCTTCGCTCTCCGGTCGGCCCTGCGTCAGGACCCGGACGTGATCCTCGTCGGCGAGATGCGGGACTACGAGACCATCGAAACCGCCCTGACGGCCGCGGAGACGGGCCATCTCGTCCTCTCCACCCTGCACACGCTGGACGCGACGGACACGATCAACCGCATCATCGCGGTCTTTCCCCCGCACCAGCAGAAGCAGATCCGCCTCCAGCTGGCCGTCGTGCTCCGCGCCGTGATCTCCATGCGCCTCGTCAACCGTGCCGATGGGCAGGGGCGCGTTCCGGCAGTCGAGATCATGCGCTCGACCGGCTACATCCGCGAGTGCATCGAGAACAAGGAAAAGACCAAGCTGATCCGCGACGCCATCGCCGCCGGCACCTCCCAGTACGGAATGCAAACCTTCGATCAGTCCCTTTACATTCTCTACAAGAGAGACCTGATCACCCTCGACGAGGCGTTGCGGCGCGCGACGAACCCGGACGAGTTCAAGCTGCGAATCGCCGGAATCCGTTCGAGCGCCGACGCGGCCGCCGAAGAGATGGAGTCGACGCTGAAGACCGGCGCGGATCCGGAAGACCCCAGAGGGCCGAACTCCCCCTTCAACTTCTCTCTGTCCTGAGGGGGGCCTCACTCAAGCATCCGGGGGGCTTCTGGGCCGCCCCGGGCCGAGGGAACCTGCCCTGGAGAGGGCTCCAGCGACAGCACGGGAGGCGGCCTTGCCGATGATCGCCGGCTGGCCTATAATATCTTCCTCTCCCGTTCGAAGCGGATGCGTCTCGGACGGCGGCGGCTCGAGCAGGAGCTTCGCCGACGTGGCGTGGCGGAGGACGATCTTCGGGCCGCCTGGGAATCGGCGAGGGACGGCCTCGACGAGGCTGCGCTGCTGGAGGAGGCGCTCGCGGCGCTGCTGAAGCGCGAGGGGCTGCCTGTGGACGCCCGGTCCTTCGAGCGGCTGGCGCGCCGTCTGGGACGCCGGGGATTCCCCCAGAGCGAGGTGATGAGGGTGCTGCGCCCTCTCAGGCCGGAGGCGGCGCACCTGCCGGAAGCGGGCCCCGTGGAGGAGGACGGCCCTGCAAGGGTGGACGATGATGAGCTCTCTTGAGATCCGCGAAACGTTCCTGCGCTTCTTCGAGGAGCGCGGGCACCGAAGGGTCCGTTCATCGTCGCTCGTGCCGGCCTCCGACCCGACGCTTCTTTTCACCAATGCGGGCATGAACCAGTTCAAGCAGGTTTTTCTCGGCCTGGAGCAGCGCGGCTACGTTCGTGCCGCTTCCTCCCAGAAATGCCTGCGTGTGTCGGGCAAGCACAACGACCTCGACCAGGTCGGCCGGACGCCGCGCCACCACACTTTCTTCGAGATGCTCGGCAACTTCTCGTTCGGCGATTACTTCAAACGGGAGGCGATCGGCTACGCGTGGGAGCTGCTGACCGAGGTTTACAAGCTTCCGGCCGAGCGGCTGTGGGCGACCGTCTTCGGCGGCGAAGCGGAACTGGGTCCGGACGAGGAGGCGGAACGGGTCTGGCTGGAAGAGGTGCGTGTCCTTCCGGCGCGCTTCCGCCGGTATGGCGCGGCTGAGAATTTCTGGTCCATGGGAGAGACCGGCCCCTGCGGGCCCTGCTCGGAAATCCACTGGGACCACGGCCCGGCTGCGGGATGCGGCCGGAGCGACTGCGAGCCTTCCTGTCCCTGCGGGCGGTTCCTGGAACTGTGGAACCTGGTCTTCATGCAGTTCCAGCGGACCCCCGAAGGCGCGCTCGAGCCTCTGCCGAAGCCGAACATCGATACGGGGATGGGGTTGGAGCGGATCGCCTCCGTCCTCCAGGGAGTCGGATCGAACTACGAGACCGACCTCTTCCGCCCTCTCATCGTCAGGGTCGAGGAGCTGACGGGCCGCCGCTACGGGGCATCGCCCGAAGCGGACGTGTCGATGCGGGTGATCGCGGACCACCTGCGGGCCGTCACGTTCCTGATCGCCGACGGCGTGGCTCCTTCCAACGAGAAGCGCGGCTACGTCCTTCGAAGGCTGCTGCGCCGGGGCATCCTCCACGGCAAGAGGCTTGGCCTGGACCCTCCATTCCTCCACAGTCTCACAGATTCGGTGGTGGACCGGATGAAGGGGGCGTACCCGGAGCTGCTGGAGGCGCGGGAACACATCGATCGGGTTGTCAAGCGCGAGGAGGAGCAGTTCGAGAGGACTCTCTCGGTGGGCCTCGGGCTGCTGGATCAGGCGATCGCTCAGACCAAGGCGAGGGGAGAGACGAACATCCCTGGCAGGGAGCTCTTCCGGCTGTACGATACCTTCGGCCTCCCGCTCGACCTCGCCCGAGATCTGGCCGAGCAGCACGGCCTCGGAGTGGACGAGGCGGGCTTCGCGGCCGAGATGGAGCGGCAGCGCGAGCGCGCGCGCCGCTCGTGGTCGGGGATGGGGGCCGCGACGCCGCCGGCGATCTACATCTCGGTTCCGGGGGCCGGGGAATGCCAGTTCCTCGGCTACCAGGACCTCGTCGTCGAAGAGACCCTCGTCCTGGCCATCATCAAGGACGGCCGGCCCGTGGAGAGCCTGCGGGAAGGCGAGGAAGGGGAGGTCCTCCTCGATGCGACCCCCTTTTACCCCGAAGGGGGCGGGCAGGTGGGTGATGTCGGCGTCCTGGCCGGCCCTCACGCCGCAGTCCGTGTGATCGGGACAGAAAGCCCCGCTCCGGGAATGATCGTTCACAGGGTGAGGGTCGAAGAAGGGGCTCTTCAGAGGCTGGAACGAGTGCGGGCGGAAGTGGAGGGACGGCTGCGTCTGGGGGCGATGCGCAACCACACCGCCACGCATCTTCTTCACGCCGCGCTGAGGGAGATCCTCGGGCCCCATGTCAAGCAGGCCGGCTCCCTGGTCGCTCCGGACAGGCTGCGGTTCGACTTCAGCCATTTCAAGGGACTCGACGAGGGGTTGCTCGCGGGGGTGGAAGAGCTGGTCAACGAGAAGATCCTCGAGGACCTTCCCGTCGAGACGGAGAAGATGCCTCTGGACAAAGCGCTGCGCGCGGGCGCGATCGCGCTGTTCGGCGAGAAGTATGGCGACGTGGTCCGGGTCTGCAGGATCGGTGACTTCTCGCTCGAGCTGTGCGGGGGGACCCACACCAGCAGGACCGGGCAGATCGGGGTGTTCAAGTTCGTCGGGGAGAAGGGCGTCTCCTCCGGCGTGCGCCGGGTGGATGCGGTGACCGGCGAGGGGGCTTTGAAGCGCTTCCAGGAAGACTCGGGGATCCTCCGGCAGGTCGAGTCCGTGCTCAGCGTCCCGAGACCGGAGCTGGTGGAAGGGCTCACCCGGCGTCTCTCCGCCACCCGGGAGATGCAGAAAGAGATCGAGCGGCTTCGCCGGCGCATCGCCGACGGAGAGGAAGCGGAGGTGCAGGAGAAGGTCGTGGAAGTGGGCGGGCACCGTGTCGTCGCGAGAAGGGCCGACGGCCTTTCTGGACCGGAAATGCGCGAGCTTGCGGACACGATCCGGCAGCGGATCGGCTCGGGCGTCGTCATCCTCGCGCGCGCGGAAGACGGCAAGGCCTCGCTTCTTGTGGCAGTGACTCCTGATCTGACGGGCAGGGTCCCGGCCGGAGCCCTCGTCCGCCAGTTGGCTCCTCTGGTCGGCGGGAGGGGAGGGGGCAGGCCCGAACTGGCCGAGGCCGGCGGGAAGGATCCCGCGAAGCTGGATGGCGCGCTCGCTGCCGGCATCGAGTCGGCGAAGGCCCTTCTGGAAGGAGCGGCGCAGGGAGCGTAGTGTCTCGGGTTCGCGGATACGAGAACAAACGGCTTCACAACCCTCTCGGCGCGACGAGCGCACAGGCAAGATGAAGGACGGCTCGCAGCGCAATCCTGATCGTCGCTGCGGCACTTCGTCTCTCAGGTTCATTCTGCTCGTCATCGTTCTCACGACACTGGCCGGTTGCAGGCTGCTGCCGGTCAAGGCGGACCGGTCTCTCTTGCTGATCACGGTGGATACGCTTCGGGCGGACCATCTCGGCTGCTACGGGGCTCGCTTGCCGGCGACTCCTCGGATCGACCGGCTTGCCGCCGAGGGGTCGCTCTTCGAGGACGTGACGGCCGTCGCTCCGATCACCCTTCCCGCCCACGCCAGCATCATGACAGGTCGGTATCCGGCCGCCCATGGAGTGCTGCACAACACCTGGTACGTCCTGCCCGAGCAGGAGACCACTCTCGCGGAGATCCTCAAAGGCCGGGGATTCAGGACGGGGGCCTTCGTCGGATCCTTCGCCCTCGCCGCTCGGTTCGGGCTGGGGCAGGGGTTCGAGACCTTCGACGAGGCGTTCACCTCGTCCAGCAGCCTCATCAAGGCTGCCGCAGCCGAGAAAGTGGAGCGGCGCGCGGAGGATGTGGATCGGGCCGTGCTCCCCTGGCTGAGACGTGCGGCAGGGACGGGGGCGCCTTTCTTCTTGTGGGTTCACTACTATGACCCCCATTTCCCCTACGAGCCTCCTCCGAAATACGCCCAGCTTTACGCCGAGGAGCCCTACTCGGGGGAGGTGGCGGCGGTGGACGAGGCGGTGGGGAGACTTCTCGACGCCCTGGAGGAGAGCGGGGCGGCCGGCAGGACGGCGGTTCTGCTGACGGCCGACCATGGAGAGGCGCTGGGGGAGCACGGCGAGCAGACGCACGCCTACTTCGTTTACCAGTCGACCCTTCGCGTGCCTCTGATCGCGACTGTTCCCTGGCTGGCCGCCCCGTCGAGGCGGATCGGGCAGGCTGTCTCGCAGGTGGATCTGATGCCGACGGCGTTGGATCTGCTGGGGGTGGCTGCGGTGTCTTCCTCGACTGTTCAGGGCCGCAGCGTCGTCCCCCTTCTGGAGGGCAAGCAGCTTCCCGCCAGGCCGATCATCGCCGACTGCCAGGCCCCGTGGCTGGAGTTCGGTTTCAGTCCGTTGCGAGTGGTGCGCGACGGTCGCTGGAAGTACATCGATGCTCCCCGGCCGGAGCTTTATGATTTGACGGCGGATCCAGGGGAAACGAGGAACCTGGTCGGAGAAGGCAGCGAGCAGTCCGTTCGGCTGAAGAAGCTGCTGGGGGTCGAGTTCGGCCGGGCAAGGGACCCGGCGGCGGCGGCTCGTTCGGCCCACGGCGCCACGGAGGAGGAGAGGCAGAAGCTCGCCAGCCTTGGCTACGCGGCCGTCGGGGCCGCGGTCGGGCCATCCGCCGGCGCTCCTCCGGAGCCCTCGGAAGGGTTGCGCGACCCGAAGGATGGGCTTGCTTCCGTGCTTCGTTTCGAACGGGCCTTTCTCGAATTCACCGAGGGGAACTACGCGAAGGCGGTCGAATCCTTCCGGTCCCTCGACAGCGACCTTGTCCAAAGTCCCATGGTGCGGCAGCGGCTGGGCGAATCGCTGATGTTCTCGGGTGATACGGCGGGCGCCCAGGCGCTCTTCGAGAGGCTCGTGAAGGATCAGCCGCGCTTCGCGGCGGCGAGGGTGCGTCTCGGCCAGGCACTCGAGCAGAGAGGGGAGAAGAAAGCGGCCATCGAGCAGTACCGGGCCGCCGTCGAGCTGTCCCCGGCGATGCCTGAGGCCAGGATGCTTCTCGGGCTCCTGATGTTCGGCTCCGGGAAGCCAGACGAAGGGATCGAAGAGGTCCGCCGCGCCGTGAGACTTGTCCCGGACGAGCTGCCCTATCGACGTCGCCTGACCACCATGCTGGAGCAAGCCGGCCGCGGCAAGGAGGTCGAGGGGGTCATGCTTGATTACACCCAGGTCCGCCCCGACAATTCCCGCTCGTGGAACGAGTTGGGGATCTTCCGTCTTCGCCGGCGGGACTTCGAAGGGGCGGAGAAGGCCTTCCGGCAGTCTCTCCGGCTCGATCCTGCCGGAGGAGTGGCCCTGACCAACCTGGGGGGGCTGATGCTGATCAAGAAGAATTACGGCGAGGCGGAGGGGCTGTGTCGCGCGGCGCTGGCGGCCGCTCCGGGGATGCCCGAGGCCGAGCTGAGCCTGGCCCGAGCGGTGCTGTTTCAGAAGCGCGAGGAGGAAGGGAGGCACCTTCTGGACGGGTTCCAGGCTCGGTTCCCTTCCGATTCCCGCGCCCGTTCGTACTGGGGGCTCTACCTCGCGGAGGTGAAGGGGGACAGCGAGGGGGCAAGGGAGGCCTTCCGGCAGGCCCTGGAGCTGGACCCCCGGGATGCGATCGCTCGCGGAGCGCTTGGGAAGGGCGGAGCCGGGCCCGGCAGGCCGGCCCCTGGAGGGGGGACAGGATCCGGCGGAGGGGCGGCTCCGGGCAGCCAAATCCCCGGGGATCATCCGGGCCCTGCGGCCGGGGGGCCCGCGTGAGCAGCCTGCTTCGCTTTCTGTCTTCTCTGGTCGGCGAGTGGGGGTCGAAACTGGCTCTTCTTGCCATCCCCCTCCTGGCGCTGGCGGGCTGCAGGCTGCTGACGGTCAGACCGTCGCAGTCTCTCTTGTTGATCACGGTAGACACCCTTCGGGCGGACCGTCTCGGCTGCTATGGGGCTCGCTTGCGCGCGACTCCTCGGATCGACCGGCTTGCCGCTGAGGGGTCGCTCTTCGAGGACGCCACCGCCGTTACGCCGATCACCCTTCCCGCCCACGCCAGCATCATGACAGGTCGCTATCCGGCCGCCCACGGAGTGCTGGACAACGCCTGGTACGCGCTTCCCGAGCAGGAGACCACTCTCGCGGAGATCCTCAAGGAGCATGGATACAGAACAGGGGCCTTCGTCGGGTCCTTTGTGGTCGCGACCCGGTTCGGGCTGGGGCAGGGGTTCGAGACTTTCGACGAGGCGTTCACCTCCTCTGGCAGCCTCGGCAAGGCTGGCGGCGAGGGAGTCGAGCGGGGGGCGGAGGACGTGGACCGGGCCGTGCTCCCCTGGCTGAGACGCGCGGCAGGGACGGGGGCGCCTTTCTTCTTGTGGGTTCACTACTATGACCCCCATTTCCCCTACGAGCCTCCTCCGAAATACGCCCAGCTTTACGCCGAGGAGCCCTACTCGGGGGAGGTGGCGGCGGTGGACGAGGCGGTGGGGAGACTTCTCGACGCCCTGGAGGAGAGCGGGGCGGCCGGCAG
>QHYA01000234.1 GCA_003223995.1 Acidobacteriota bacterium
AACCTCCTCGCGCTGTCCCGGACGGAAAAAGAGCTTCCCGCGATGGAAGTGGCCACCTTCCCTCTCTGGGACCTCGTGGAGGAGTGCGTGCAGCTCGTTCGGGAAGAGGCGGACAAGCGCCGTGTCACCCTGACGACGCGCTATCTGACTGACGATCTCACGGTCAGGGCCGACCGCGGGAAGATCGCCCAGGTCTTCCTCAACCTTCTCTCCAATGCCATCAAGTTCAACAGGGAAGGGGGCGAGGTGTCACTGTCGGTGCGCCGCGGCAAGCGCGGCTACCTGCTTGTCGAGGTGCGTGACACCGGCATCGGCATCCCGCCAGATGCGCTCGACCGGATCTTCGACCGCCACTACAGGGTCGCCTCGCCGGAAGCCCGGGCGCGGGAGGGCCAGGGGCTCGGCCTGGCGATCGTCAAGGACATCCTTCGCCTGCACGGTTGCATGGTGAGAGCGGACAGCCGTGTGGGGGAGGGATCGGTCTTCACATTCACGCTTCCGCTGGCCGCTTCCACAGTGGAGCGGTTGGAGGGAATGGCCCGCGGCGAGCCGGGGGGCGAGCCGCCGGCGCAGACCCCCTTGGGCGACAGGGAGCCATCCGGACGCCCGAGGATCTGATCGGTCCTGCTCCGATCAAATCGCAATAGATCAGCCCGCGCGCAGCCTCCCCGAGGGTCTCCCCGGCCATACGCTGGCCAGGACGCTGGTTGCGGACTATAACAGCAGCAGGAGGATCGACTTTGGGTCCAGGCTACCACCGCCTCTCTTCCGGAGAGGAAGGCGCCGTGGGTTTCGTAGTCGCCGTACTCAGGAGGGGCGGCGTCGCGGCTTTTCCGACAGAGACTTTCTATGGTCTCGCCGCGGACCCCTTTCAGGCGCAGGCCGTGGAACAGCTCCTCGAAGCGAAGGGCCGCTCGCCCGGGAACCCCCTTCCCCTCATCGCCCCGTCGTACGACTTCGTGGTGTCCCTCTTCCCGCCGCTGCCCGGGACAGCGCGGCTCCTGGCCGAGCGCTTCTGGCCGGGGCCTCTGACCCTCGCCCTTCCCGCTCCCGAAGGTTTGCACCCAGCCGCGGTCTCACGGATGGGAGCTGGGGTGCGCGTGCCCGGATCGCCTCTGGCGCGCTCGCTTGCGAAGGAATTCGGCGGGCTGCTGACGGCGACCAGCGCGAACGTCTCCGGGTTTCCGCCCGCCGTCGACCCGGACGAGGTGGAGGCAGCACTTTCGGAGAGGATCGATTGCTTGCTGGACGGGGGAAGGACCTCGGGAGGGCTCCCCTCGACGGTGATCGGGCTCCTGGAAGACCAGCCGGTGCTCATCCGAAGGGGAGCGGTCTCCCTCGAGGAAATCGAAAATGTCATTGGCAGCAGCGTTCTCAAAGCGAGGTTGCTTTGACAGAGACCTCACAGGAATATAAGATTTGCCTCCTCTCGCTCAGTTTCGTCCGAATGTTCGGAGAGCTTCGAGCTGATGGGAGCTTGCGTGATTCCTTTGCCCATGGGCCGACAACGCCATCTCCGCGTGGCCTCTCTGGCGGCCTGGCTGCTCCTGCTGCTCGTTGCCGCCTGCGCTCAGAAAGCGGGCGGGAGATGGGACACGACTCTCACCAACGAAGAGAAAGTGGATCGGATCCAGAAGCTCAGCCAGAATGGCACCCCGGAGGCCGTCGCGACCCTTGCGGAGGCCACCCAGGATCCGGTCGAAGAGGCCAGGGTCGAGGCGATCCGCGGACTGGGCCGAAGCGGGAGGAAGGAGGCGCTTCCGGTGCTCACGCAGCTCGCGACGAGCGAGTTGAGGCCTGTCCGCCAGTCGGCGGCCTGGGCCTTGGGCGAGCTGAAGATGAAGGAGGGGATCCCGATCCTGGAGCCGATGCTGCACGATCCCGAATACGCCGTACGGTCCCAGGCTGTCGGCTCCCTGTCGGTGATTCATGACACGGAGGCGACGCAGATGCTAGTGGATTTTGTCTTGAAGGAACCGGACACTCACCTGCGGGACGTGGCGGTTCAGGTGCTCTCCGACTGGAAGGACCGGCGCGCCATTCCTTTGTTCGAGCAGGCGCTCCGGAGCGAGACCAACGAGATCCGCGGTCACGCCGCGGGGGCACTGGGAACGATCGGCGATCAATCCTGCATCCCGGCGCTGACCGGAGCTCTCGAGGACTTCAATCCGGTCGTCCGCGGCCAGGCAGCGCTCTCCATGGCGCACCTCCACGACGTCTCGTCGGTGTCCATCATTCGGAAAAAGGCCGAGGCCGAGACCGACGGGCTCGCGCGGGCCACGATGGCCTGGAGCCTCGGACTCCTGGGCTCTGACCGGGACTGGGCAATCAGGGAGCTGGAGAGGATCCTCTTGGACACCGCCGAGAACGAATTCGCCCGCGCACAGTGCGCCACAGCCCTCGCGGACCTGAAGAGCTGCGGTTCGCGCCCATCGCTCACACGCGCCATGAACGATCGCAAGGGGGTCGTGAAGCAAGCTGCAAGCAGAGCCCTCACGAACCTGAAATGCTAGCCAGCCGCGGCCTGCCCCGTCACGGACGCGAGCTAGGGAAACAGGAGGCTATTGAGAATGTGGAATCGGAAAGAGGCAGAGGAGGCGCAGACGCGGGAGATCCCGACGGCGCCAGCCCCACCACACAGGCTAGTCGAGCCGACAACGACGCCGACGACGACGGCGAGAGGGAGGGACATGAGCATCGTGAACATCGGTCAGTCCATATTCATCAGCGGCGAGCTTTCGGGCAATGAGGACCTGACGATCGAGGGACGCGTGGAGGGGCGGATCGAGCTCAGGGACCACAATCTCGTGATCGGACCCAAAGGGAAGATCCAGGCGGAGATTCACGCCAAGACCGTGACCATCCATGGAGAGGTCGTGGGCAACATCCACGGCGACGATCGGATCGAGATCAGCAACAGCGGGACGGTGCGCGGCGATATCCATGCGCCACGGATCGTCATTTCCGATGGCGCTCGTTTCAAGGGAACGGTGGACATGGAGAAGGCGGGTGAGCCGGCCGTTGTCAAGAAGGACCGTTCTGCTCAGGCGGTGCCGGCGGATACGGTGCGGCAGGCCCTCACTGGAAGTCACACTTCCTAGCCATGCCTGCTGATGCCCCGGCGTCGTGGGCGGCGCGTGAGTCCGGATGGCAGCACCCCAAAAGGCATCGACGCGGCCCGGCAGCCGAGCGTAGCGCTTCAAGAGATGGCAAACCGGCTTGCGGGGTTCGACCGGCCGAACCTTCTCGATCTGGGGAGTCCCTGCGGGGGGAACGTCGTGTTCTTCGCCGCACTCGGCTGCAAGGTGTTCGTCGAGGCGGCGGAGGACCTCAGGCGTCTGTCTCCCCTATCTACGGCTGAACCCTCCGTTTCCAAAGCAGTTTCACCTCTCGCGTCCTTGGGCTCGTCCTCATCGGGCTCCAGGATCGAGCTGGCATCGGGTCCCAGGACGGGCGGCGCCGGAGAACAGGCGCCGCTCGAGGCCCAGGAAGACCCAAGAGGCAGCGGAATCTCCCTCACCTATCCTGATCGTCACTTCAACGGGATTCTCCTGTGGGATGTGATGGACTACCTGGGAGATGATCCCGCCCGTGAGCTGGGGCGGGAACTGCTGCGGGTCTCGCGGGCCGAGGCCTTCCTGTCCCTCTACAGCGACTCTCGCAGGCATCAGGGGCCCCAGCCGCTGTTCCGTTACAAGATCGGAGAGGACGGGACGATCGGCCTTGAGGAAGCTCCGGGCGGCTCATATCGGCGGATCTTCCGTGAGAACAGACATCTCTACGCGCTTTTCAGCGGCTTCCAGGTCGTCCGGTCCATGCTGCTGCGCAACCAGATTCGCGAGATCCTGATGCAGCAGATCGCCTGAACCCGCGCAGACGGGAGGTCCCCACGAGATCCTGCTGCGTTCCCGCCGGTTCGTCCCTCCCGAGGACCGGTCGTCTCTTGTCACGGCTGTGGCCGTCACGTCAGCGGCTCGCCCCCACGTCATCCTTCAGTTTCATGGCGTTCCGGGCAACCGCGAACGGCGCGAGCTCGAAGGGGCGGGTGTGAAGCTGCTCGACTACCTGCCGCGCAACGCCTTCCTTGCCTCGGTGCCCCGGATGCTCAGCCCCTCGGATCCGGCTCTTGCTGCAGTGCGCTGGATTGGCCCCCTCACGCCCGAGGACCGCATCGCTCCGAGCCTGCTGGAAGGAAAGGTGCGTCCGGAGGCCGACGGACGCATCAAGCTCGACATCCGGGTCGATCCCGTCGCCCAAGCGCCGTACTCGCTCTCGGGCGGGGGAGTCAATCTGGGGATCTGGGACGCTTCAGGCGTCTATCAGCACCCTGATTTCGGCTCGCGCTTGACGAGGATCGACGCCCTCTCCAAAATCTGCGACTCCAACTCGGGCAACGCCGGCACTCCCTGTCGCATCGACAGCAATTGCACCGGAGGAGGCCACTGCATCGAGGACTTCGACGGGATCGCCCATGCCACGCACGTTGCCGGCACGATGGCGGGCGACGGATCCTTGAGCGAGGCAGCGGGCGGGACGCCTCTCCAGTGGAAAGGTGTGGCCTCGGGCGCGAGCATCGTCTCCTACGACTTCAATGGCGACCTCATGGCCGAGACTCGCGAGGCGATCGCCAGGCTGGGTAAGTCGATCGAGCTGTCGCAGAACTCCTGGAGCTACACTCTGTGTCCCTCCTTCCCCGCATGCGAGTGTTTTCTTCTGGGAGAGTACAACTCCCTGTGCCGGGACTATGACAAGGCAGTCCGGGGCTCCCAGGGGAAGAGGATCGCCGTCATCTTCGCGGCAGGAAATGACCGTTCCAGCGGGATCTGCGGCAACCCGAGCTACGGGTCGCTGGTTCCCCCGGGAACGAGCAAGAACGTGATCGACGTCGGGGCGATCAATTCCGACGATGATTCGATGACGGATTTCTCCGCCTGGGGGCCGACCCTCGACGGACGCGTGAAGCCCGACTTGACGGCTCCGGGATGCTCGGTCAGCGGGATCCACGTCACGTCGACATATCACGACTCCAGGTATCCGTCCGCGGTGTACGCCGCCGCTTGCGGCACATCCATGGCCGCTCCGGCTGTGTCCGGTTCGGCGGCCCTCGTATGGCAGCAGTACAGGAAGACCTATCGATCAGAGCCGCTCCCCTCCACGGTGAAAGCTCTGCTCATTCACACCGCGAAGGACCTCGACTCCGGCGCATCGTTCCTCACTCCGGGCCCTGACTACGCCAGCGGCTACGGCCGGCTGGACGTGCAGAGAGCCGTCGACAGGGTCATCGGACGGGCGGCCGTTCGGGGGAATGTCGCCAACGGAGCCGTTCGTACCTTCACGATCTACGTTCCCGACGGGGCCGCGGGCGTCAGGGCCACGCTGGTCTGGGACGACCCAGCCGGGGCGGAGAACTCCGCCCTGGAGCTGGTCAACGACCTCGATCTGGTCGCGATCGACCCGGACGGAACCCGGCACTATCCCTGGACGCTCGATCCCACCGATCCCTCCGCTCCCGCCGTCCGCTCCGCCGAGGACCATACGAACAATGTCGAACAGGTCTGGGTGGAAGCCCCTTACACCCCGGGCACGTGGACATTCCAGGTCGTGGGCAATCAAGTTCCCTTCGGCCCCCAGAAGTTCTCCCTCGTCGTGACGCCGGACGAGAGCTTCAGCTCTCTCGGCCTCGACCTGCCGGCCGAACAAGCCTCCTTTGCGGCTGACTCCCCCCCGCCCGAGTTCGACTGGACACCTGGAGCGCTGGACCTCCTCAGGTTCAAAGTTCAGTGGTCGGGAAACCAGTCCTTCTCGGGGACACCGATCACCTCCGGAGCCACGCCGCTCGCGACGACCTCCTTCACCCCCTCTGACCCGCTCTGGGTGAGCATCCTGAAGCTTGGCCTGCCCTCCGGAAAGATCTACTGGCGCGTGACCGGCACCGACATGAGCGGCCTGCGCCAGGTCTCGGAAGTCCGGAGCTTCTCGCTCGCCGCGGCGACCCAGGCGACGTTCAACACACCGGTGGACGGCGCATCGTTCTCGAAGAGCGATCCCCCGCCCCTGTTCTCCTGGGATAGCAACGGCAACTCGGCCTACAGGGTCGTCTTTTCCGCGAAGCCTTATTTCAACGATCCTCGCAGAACCAGCGGCGACACCTGGCTGCGGGAGACATCCTGGACTCCAGGGCCTTCCCTCTGGAGCCAGATCCTCGGCCTGTCCTCCAGCAGTTCGGACGGTCAGACCGTCTATTACCGGATCGTCTCGAGGGATCGCCTCGGCCGGGTCACGACGGGGACGACCAGAACCTTCACCGTGACTCCCGCCTGACCCTGCCCGCCTCCCGCCCCACACGCTCTGAACGCCCGTCCATCCGACACGGCAGTAGACCGGCGGCGCCAGCGCCCGGGGATCGCCCTCGGTCCTCATTGCTGATTCATCGGAGGGGGAAGTCGCTCGCTTCGGCAATGATGCAGGAGCGATCGTGGTAGGCAGTGTCGAAGAGAGGGGATGAAGCGATCGCATCCAATAGCGGGAGGGGCAGCCGGTCGGAAGCGACCAGGTACCGAGCGGGCGCGGTCTCCTGAAGCAGCTTGCGGAGAGCCTGGATGTCGCCGCTCTGGTAGAAGCGGGCATACACATCGAAGAGACCCGGGCTCTCGGCGCGCAGGAAGCTCACGTTGATGCCGACCAGGTAGGTGTTCTTCGTATCGTAGAGCCACAGTTCCTCGAAGTCTCCCGAGCTGAGGTTCACGACCATCTCCCCCTCCGACGTGTTGGCGGCCAGCCATCGTGCCGCCTGCTCGAGCCGGCGAGGAATGGAGGCCGAGTTGCGGGCCACGATGTCCCTTGCCTTGACCGACTGCGCCGCGGCAGCGGCCGCGAGAAGCAGGACGGGCGCAGCTCTCGCCAGAGCCAGCCAGGGTGGGCGCAGGCGGCCGGTCAGCCGGCCAATCCATTCTCCGAGCCGCTCGTCCAGGGCTGAGGCCGCAAAGAGCGCGACGAACGGGGGCAGGTAATCGATGGCCCGCACGTAGCGCGCGGTGAGCAGCCCCATGAGGCTGCTGAGGATGAAGAAGGTCCACGCCGCTTCCGGGCGGCGGAGCCGGGGGCCGAAGACGATCTGGTGGAGGGATAGGAGGTACACCACCGAGAGGAGACCCACGTTTCCAAGGATGTCCCGAGGCCTGAGAGGCGCGAACTCTCCCGCTCGGAACATCGACGCCTCGGAGAGGTTCATGAAGATGAACGGGATGTTCCGCGGGAAATCGGGATGCAGCAGAAGGCTTCCGGAGATGCCCGCAAAGACAGAGAGAGCCCCCCGCCAGGGAAGCCTCCTTTCAGTGAAGGCGCGGCAGACGAGTCCGGCCCCCGCGATGGCCAGTATGAGAGGCACGACCGGATAGACCCATCCGGCCGCCAGGCACAGGAGTCCGAGCGCGGTGTCGCGCCGCTCGATCGCGGCCCAAGCGATCAGCAGCAGCAGGCCGAGCATCACCGTGGGCGCCTTGTTCTGCGACAGCCTCATCAGAAAGATCGGTGAGGACAGCAGCGCCACAGAGAACCAGGTCAGCCGGTGCCTGGCGGACAGCCGATGCAGCAGGAAGCAGAGCGCCATGAAGCTCGCGGAGGCGAAGACGACAGGCGCTGCCTTGGCGGCCGCCTCGGGGTCGATCCAGGAGAAGGGAAGCAGCAACAGGTGGAAGCCCCAGTGGAAGTCGGCGAAGCGGTCATGCCGCAAGGCGGTGCGCTCGAGCCAGTGAAAGGGAGGCATCCAGGGGCGTGGAAGGTTCTCGCGGATCAGGTTCGCCGCCTTGATGTGGAACAATCCATCGACTCCGACGGCATGGGCCGAGCCCCGGTACTGCACGTAGCCGAAGACCCCTACGGCCAGCAGCGATGCCGCGACCGCCCTCAGAGTGCTCGCGGAGGCCAGGATTGCAGCTCGATCCCGCAATGGCCGCAGGGACATCTTCAGGCTTGAAGTCGAGCGAGGAAGAGCAAATCGGGTGGTGCCGAAGACTGGACTCGAACCAGCACGGGTGTGACCCCACCAGGTCCTGAACCTGGCGCGTCTACCAATTCCGCCACTTCGGCCCGGCGCCGGGGAATGGCGATGCTAGTCAGCGCGTCCGTCAGTGTCAAGAAGGAGGAGAACGACAGGAACGACAGGAGCGGACGGCAAGCATGGCAAGCGACCAGTGCGGCCGGCGCGCCGGCGCGGGAGAAGTTGAAACTCCTCAGGGGCGCATGATAGGGTGCCGTGAAGGAGCACACGCCTGCGGGGCAGTCCCCCGGAGAAGCTGATTGCAGAAAAAGACGGCGTCGAAGATTGACAAGGAGCGGCTGGTGGCGCTCGTGCGGGAAGCGAAAGGCCAGAGCGCCTCCGTCCGCGAGATTGCCCGACTCGCCGGCATACCGATGACCGCCGAGCCGGCCCTGAGGAGATCGCTTCGCGAGCTGATTCGCTCCGGCGATCTCGTGGGGCTTCCACGCGGCCGCTACGCATTCCCGCGACGCACCGAGGTGACGGGGCGGCTGACTCTCCATCCGGATGGTTATGGGTTCGTCCGGCCGGACGAAGGCGGAGTGGATGTCTTCGTGCCGCGCCGCTTCATGGGCGACGCCCGGCACGGAGGCCGTGTCCTGATCCGGCTGGGGCCCGAACGAACGGACGGGCGCCGCTCCGGATCCATCGCGCGAGTGGTGGAGCCGGCGGGTGGCCGGGTCACGGGGCTGCTGCGGCGCAGCGGAGAGGAAGCGCTCATCGTGCCCCTCGAACGGTCGGCGGGACCGCCCTTGCGTGCCGCGGGATCGCTTCCGGAAGGCGCGCGGGACGGAGTGCTCGTGGTCTGTTCCCTCGGCCCCCGGCAAGCTCGCTCCACCGCGGTCGAGGCGGTTGTCTTGCGGGTCATCGGGCGGCCGGGCGAAGCCGGTGTGGACGAGGTCCTCGTTGCCGAGAAATACGACCTTCCCCGCGACTACCCCGAATCCGCCGAGCGGGATGCGCAACGGCACGCCGAAGCCGCCTTCCGCCGGCTCGCTGTGGAGACCCGCGAGGATTTCAGAGAGTGGACGACGGTGACCATCGACGGCGAGACGGCGCGCGATTTCGATGACGCGGTTTCCATCAAGCCGCTGGGCGCCGGGAAGATGCGGCTGGCCATCCACATCGCCGACGTGGCGAGTTTCGTCCCCGAAGGCAGCGAGGTGGATCAGGAGGCCGCCCGGAGAGCGACGTCGGTGTACTTCCCAGGGGCGGTGATTCCGATGCTGCCGCCCCTTCTCTCCGACGACCTCTGCTCTCTGGTTGCCGGGAAAGACCGGCCAGTCCAGTGCGTCATCATGGAGTTCGACCGGGCGGGACGGCGGATCGCTGTCCGCTTCTCCGACGGATGGATCCGCTCGCGGGCCCGACTGACCTACACCGAAGTCGGGCAGTTCCTCTCGGGCGCCGGCGAGCCGGCCGCCTGCCGCCCCCTGGGCGATGACCTGCGCGCGATGGCGGCCCTGGCGGGGCTGCTGCGACGCAGAAGGCTGGCCCGCGGGAGCCTCGACTTCGACCTGCCCGAGCCGGAGGTGCTTCTGGACATCGATGGCGCCACACGCGGCGTCGTCGCCGAGGAGCGAAACGACGCCCATCGCATGATCGAGGAGTTCATGCTGGCGGCAAATGAGGCGGTCGCCGAGACCATGGACCAGGCCCGCCGCCCCTGCCTCTACCGGATCCACGAACCGCCGGACCCTCTCAAGATGGGCGCCTTGAGGGAAGCGATCGCGGGTCTCGGCTACGAGTTGCCAGACATCTCCGGGGCGGTCAGCCCGGCGGACCTCTCGGCCCTGGTCGAGCAGGCACGCGGCAGACCGGAGGAACGGTTCGTCCACACTCTGGTGCTCCGGTCCCTGATGCAGGCCCGTTACAGCGAGCTGCCCGGCGAGCACTTCGGCCTCGCGGCGGAGCGCTACACCCACTTCACCTCCCCCATCCGCCGCTACCCCGACCTGATCGTGCACAGGCTTCTTCGCGCCCATCGCCGGAAGCCCGCGGCGCAGCCCGACAGCGACGAGAACGAGCTCGAGAGCCTTGGTGAGATCGCCCGGCATTGCTCCCGCATGGAGCGCGAGGCGGAGGCCGCCGAGCGCGAGATCCTCGAGCGGAAGATCCTCGGCTTTCTGCAGACGCGCGTCGGCGAGCGCCACCAGGGGTTCATCACCGGAGTCGCCCCCTTCGGCCTCTTCGTCCAGCTCGCCGCCGTTTTCGCCGAGGGGCTGGTTCCGATCGAAGCGCTGCCGCCGGGGGTCTGGAGGCACGACCCGGGTGCGCATCGCCTCATCGGCAGCCGCCCGGGGCAGGTCTTCCGGTTGGGCGACCGACTCGAGGTGGATGTCGTGAGGGTCGATCCGGTCTTTCGGAGAGTGGAGTTCGCGCCTGCCGGCAGTCCGGGAGGAGGCATCGCCGTGATGGCGGGCCGTCGCGGAAGGGAAAGGGGGAGGGTGAGACCCGCGGGAGTGGCGGTTTTCGGCGAGGTGCCTGTTGTTTCCGGCGGGAGAGTGCGGCGGGGAAGGGGCCGACCGGGGAAGGGTCCGGCGAAAGGTGGCCCGAGACAGCGCGCGGTGAAGCAAGCCCGCCAGCCGGAGAGGTCGCGATCGGGCGCGGGAAGGGAAGGCGGAGGGAGCGAGCGGCAGGGAGCGGCCGAGCGGCCCGGCCGTGCCCGGAGAGGGAAGCGCAAGCGGCGGTGAGCGGAGCGATGACGATTCCTGAATACGAGCTCATCGACCACACCGGCGATGTCGGCATCATCGTCCGCGCCGGCTCCTTGGCGGCGCTCTACGAGAAGGCGGCGGCGGCGATGTTCGACATCATCCTGGATCTCGAGACTGTTCGACCGGAGCGTCCTTACGAAGTGGGCGTCGAAGCGTTGGACCGGGAGGACCTGATGGTGCGCTGGCTGTCGGAGCTGCTGTTCCTCTACGAGGCCCGGCGGGTCGCCCTGAGTCGCTTCGATGTCCGGGAGGTGAGCGACTCGCGGCTGGCCGCAAAGGCCTGGGGGGAGCCCTTCGATCCCGGCCGCCATATCGCTCGCACGGAGCTGAAGGCTGTGACCTACCACGAGATGCTTGTCTCGGAGGATCGGAGCGGCCCCGGAGGGATGGAGGGCGCGGGCTGGACGGCCCGCATCATCTTTGACGTCTGAGTTTGACATCCGAGCCCTTTGACATCTGAACCGCCTCCATCGGGAACTCCCGCGGCAGCGGCCCGGGGCCGTCGGGCCGGGATGCCCATCCCCCGCTGGAAGGGTTTCCGGCTGAGACGGTGGGCCAGGGAGGCGGCGGCCGGCTTCTTTCTGGCGCTTGTCTCTGCTCTGCTGGCGCTGGGCGCCGCGGAAACGGTCTTCCGGATCAAGGGGAGCGGCGAACCCTCCCGCTGGTACGCAATCAGGACGGAAGCAGGACAGCCGGTTGTCGAAACGATCCGGTACGAACCGACGCCGCGGCTCCCCTTTCGGCTGGCGCCCGTCTCGTTCACGATCAGGAAGCCCCCCGGGGGACTGCGGGTCTTCTGCCTGGGGGATTCGACCGTGTTCGGCTATCCGTACGCTCCTCGCGGGAGCCCCTCCAAGGTGCTCGAGAGCATCCTCTCCGCCGCGCTGCCGGGCCGCCCTGTGGAGGTCATCAACGCTGGATACCTCGGCGCCGACTCCGCGCGCGTTCTCTCCCTCCTCCGCGAGCTGGTCGAATACCAGCCTGATGCCTTCGTCGTGTATGTCGGCCACAACGAGTTCCTGCGCTACGATTACGCGCACCAGGTCGACGTCCATTTTCGATTCCATCCCAGGGTCGCTCTCTCGCCGAGGACTTTGGCCTTCGTCGCTCTTCACGAAAGCGCATTGTGGAGATGGGCCTGCGGGACGGACCTCGGTCTGGCACTGAGGGGATGGTGGCAGCAGAGGCGCACCGGGCAGAGGATCGGCCGGTCCGGACAGGTGAGCGGCAAGATGATGGAGGCCACCTTCCTCTCTTACGAAGAGAATCTCGCGGAGATGGCCGGGCTGTGCCGGCAGCGCCGGGTCCCCCTCGTCCTCTGCACAGTGGCTGGAAGTGCCAAGTCTCAGAGCCCCCTGCTGAGGCTGCACTCCCGGGACGGCAGCCCCGGCGCGGTCGCGGAATCCCAGAAATCCGAGGATGCCGCGCAACGCGCCCTCGATGGCGGCCGCCCCGCCGAGGCCCTCCCCCTCGCGCAGCGCGCGGAAGCCTTCGACCCGGCGGATGCCCTTCCCGACTACCTTTCGGGCCGGGCGCGCCTCGCGCTGAAGGACGTCGATGGGGCGCGAGCCTGCTTCGAGGCCGCCATCGAGAAAGACGGGCTGAGGCACAGAGCTTTCGCCCGCATCAGTGAAGAAGTCCGCCGGGTGGCGAGAGAGAAAGGGGCCGCCCTCTGCGACATCCGCGCTCTGTTCGAGGCGCGCTGCGCGGACGGGATCATCGGCGACGAGCTGATCGTTGATCATGTCCACCCGAACCTGGAGGGAATGGTGCTTCTCGCAAGGGCCATGGCGAGAGGGCTGGCCGATGCCGGCGTGGCCCCGGCCGATGCTGTCGAAAAGGTCCCTCTTTCCGACGAGGATCTGATCGCGCGGCTCTCGATGGACCGCCCCGCCACCCGCGACGCGATGCTGCGTCTGGCTCTTTCGGCGGCCGGCCAGGAGAACCCGGCGCGGGCGGCCTCCCTTTTCCTGATCGCCGCCACACTTTACGAGCCGGGAGAGAGCGACGTCGCGCTGGGGCCGGATTTCCTTCGTGGTGTCGCCGCCCTGCTGCAAGGAGACATGGCGAAGGCCAAGCAGGTGCTCGGAGGAGTGCGCTCGCGAGATCCGGAACTGTTCGAGCGGATGAGCTCCCGCTTCGCCCAGTTGCGCATCAGCGAGCGCATCCGGTAGAGGTCGGCGCCGGCAGATCGCCCGCACGGGCGAAGAGCGGCCGCGCTTGCGGCACGAGATAGAATGACGCCGGAGGCCCCGTGAAGGTTCTTGTCTGCGATCCCATCGCCGAGGAGGCGCTCGAGACGCTTCGGTCGCGCCCGGGACTGTCGGTCGTCGTCTGCTCCCGCCCGCCCGCAGAGGAGGAGCTGATCGGCCTCATCGGCGACGCGGAGGTCGTCATCGTCCGCAGCGCGACGCGGATCGGCGCGGCGGCTCTCGCAGCCGCTGGCCGGCTGCGCGTCATCGGGCGGGCGGGCTCGGGAGTGGACAACGTCGATCTCGAAGAGGCGACGCGCCGCGGGGTCCTCGTCGTCAACGCTCCGGCCGCAAACTCCGTGGCGGCCGCCGAGCATTCCTTCTCCCTGCTGAGTGCCCTCGCCCGGAACATCCCGCAGGCCGGCCGGTCGCTGCGTGCGGGGCGGTGGGAGAGGGGGAAATACATGGGCGTGGAGCTGGCCGGAAAGACCTTGGGAATCCTCGGCCTCGGACGTGTGGGGCGCGAGGTGGCCCGCCGTGCCGTCTCGTTCCGGATGCAGGTTCTTGCCTACGATCCCTACGTTCCCTCCCTGGTGGCGCGGGACCTCGGAACCGAGCCGGCAGTTCTGGATGACCTCCTCTCGCGGTCGGAGTTCCTGACGCTGCACCTGCCCCTGACGGAAGAGACGCGGGGAATCATCGATGAGCGGGCCATCGCCCTCATGCGTGCGGGCGTGCGGATCGTCAACTGCGCACGCGGCGAGCTGATCGACGAGGCTGCCCTGCTTCGCGGGATCGAATCGGGCAAGATCGCCGGGGCCGCGCTCGACGTTTTTTGCGAGGAGCCTCCACGCCGGGAGGTGACGCTCCGGCTGATCGAGCGCGATGAGGTGATCGCCACGCCGCATCTCGGTGCGTCCACCGTCGAGGCCCAGCGCCGGGTCGGAGAAGAGATCGTCGCCAAGATCCTCGGATTCCTGAACAGCGGGATCCCGGCGGACGCGGTGAACTTCCCTGCGATCCCGCCGCAACAGGCGGAGCGGCTCGCCCCGTTCATGCGCCTCGCGGAGAGCCTGGGGGCGTTCCTGTCGCAGATCGGGCCGCAGGGGATGAGACGTCTGGAGCTGCGCTTCTCGGGAGAACTGGCGTCGCTGGAGCTCCGCCCCCTGACGATGGCTGCGGCCAGGGGCGTCCTCTCTCCCGTGCTGGAGAGTCCCGTCGGATACGTCAACGCCCTGTCTCTGGCGGGGGAGCGCGGGCTAGCAGTCGAGGAGATCGTCAGCCACGAGCCGGTCCCCTACTCGAGCCTGATCGAGCTGCGTCTCTGGGGAGAGAAGGGGGAGGAGGCTTCCTGCAGCGGCACCGTCTTTCGGCCGGGAGACGCGCGCATTGTCTCGATCGACGGCATCGGCATCGAGGCCGCGCTCTCCGGGGTCTGCGTGTTCTTCCGAAACAACGACATTCCAGGGGTCGTGGGGGCCATCGGCACGATCCTCGGAAGAAACGGAGTCAACATCGCGGCGATGGGCCTCGGGCGCCACCCCGCCAGCGGCACGGCCCTGGCCATCGTCAATGTCGACTCACCGATCCCTCCGTCCGTCATGGACGAGATCCGGGCGCAGCCCGAGGTGCGAGCCGTCCGCCAAGTGCGTCTGTAGGACCGCCGGCCAGGCCGTTCCGGCGAGCGGTACAATGCTGGCGGAGGGTTTGCGTATGGAAAAGCCGACGGTCGGCTTCGAGAGGATCGATGAGTGCCGCTGGCGGATTCCCCGAAGCGCCCCGATGCGAGTGGACGGCGTGATCTATGCGAGCGACTCCATGATGCAGGCGATCCGCACCGATCAATCGCCCCAACAAGTCGCCAATGTCGCCTGCTTGCCGGGGATCGTGGGAGCCTCGCTGGCGATGCCCGACATGCATTGGGGCTACGGGTTTCCCATCGGAGGGGTCGCCGCCTTCGACGTCGAGGAGGGTGTGGTCTCACCCGGCGGCGTCGGTTACGACATCAACTGAGGGGTCAGGCTCCTGCGCTCAGGTCTGAGCGCAAAAGAGATGGGCGGTCGAATGAAGGAGCTCGTCGACGCCCTCTTCCGCAACGTTCCGACTGGCGTCGGAGCACACCGGAGGGACCTGCGCCTGTCCGCCCCGGAGCTGAGGAAGATCCTCATGGAAGGGGCCCGCGCGGCCGTCTCCTCGGGCCGCGGCGAAGCAGCGGACCTCGATCACATCGAAGAGGGGGGGACCATCCCGGGCGCCGACCCCGACCTCGTGTCGGAAAGGGCGGTGGAACGAGGCCGGCCTCAGCTCGGGACTCTCGGCTCGGGCAACCACTTCCTCGAGGTGGACCGGGTGGACGAGATCTTCCACGAAGAAGCCGCGCGAGCATTCGGTCTGGCGATGGGCCAGGTGGCCTTCGTGATCCACACCGGCTCGCGGGGGCTTGGCTACCAGGTCTGCGACGATTTCCTTCAGGGGATGCTCCGCGCCGCCGCGAAATACGGCATCGACCTGCCCGACCGGCAGCTTTGCTGCGCCCCGATTCGCTCCGAGGAAGGGAAGCGCTACCTCGCGGCGATGGCCGCCGCGGCGAACTTCGCCTTCGCGAACCGCCAGGTGATCGCGCACTACCTTCGCGAGACACTCGCGAAAGACCTCGGGATCCCACCAAGGGAACACCGGGTCTCGACCGTTTACGATGTTTGCCACAACATCGCGAAGATGGAATCCCATGAGGTGGACGGCCGGCAACGCCGCCTCTGCGTGCACCGCAAAGGGGCCACGCGCGCCTTCCCTCCCGGCCACCCTCAGACCCCTTCAGCTTATCGGGCCGTCGGGCAGCCCGTGCTGATTCCGGGAGACATGGGCCGATACTCCTATGTCCTGGCCGGGACGGCCAAGGCCTACCGGGAGACCTGGGGGAGCAGTTGCCATGGCGCGGGGCGGCGGCTCAGCCGCGCCGAAGCCAAGCGGACCTCCAGAGGCAGACCGATCGTGCGCGAGCTCGAGGACCGAGGGATCATCGTGCGTTCGGCGGGGATGGCGACGCTCCTGGAGGAGGTCCCGGAGGCCTATAAGGACGTCAGCGAGGTCGTCGAGGTCGTGGAGCGCGCCGGGATCTCGCGCAAAGTGGCGCGTCTCGTTCCCATGGGGGTGATCAAAGGATGACGAGGCGCCCCTGTTGCTCCGACCCCCGGGGCCGGGAAGGGAGGTTCTGTATCAGGAAGCGGCGGTTCCGGCCGGGAGCTTGCGGACCTGTCTGGTGAGGCGAGACTTGGTCCGGGCGGCGGCGTTGCGGTGGATGACTCCTTTTGAGGCCTTGCGGTCCAGGCTCGAGATCGCCTGTTTCAGCAATGATTCCGCCTCAGCGGGCTTTCCCGACTGGAGGGCAACGCGGACCTTCTTGACGGCCGACCGCAGCGCCGACCGGTGCGTGCGGTTCCGCTCCCGGCGCTTCAGGTCCTTCCGGTTCTGCTTGATCGCGGACTTGTGCGAGGCCATCGCTCCTCCCAAGACGAGGCGCGATGTTACGGGGTGACTCCCGCACTGTCAAGCTCTGCTCCAATCTGCCAGATCTGCTCAAAATCGGCCAGATCGGCTGAGCTCAATCG
>QHYA01000224.1:0-3462 GCA_003223995.1 Acidobacteriota bacterium
GGTTTTCGGTTTGAGCAGTATCCCCAGGTGGGACTCCTCCTCGACCATGCCCGTAGTCGCATGTCGCCTCCATCGTTCACCTACCGTCTGCTGCGGTTACCCGGGAACGAGCTGGGCAGGGTTCCCTCTGTCCAAGAGGAACCCTTTCCCGATCTCAGTGCCGGGCTTCACCATCTCGACCTGGAGGCCACGGGAGCTTTCGGCGAGATTGCCAGGGCTCGGATACCCATCCGGATGGTTTTTCCACCTACCATGCACTTGGAGGAATCGTCCGAGGGCGATAAAGAAGGCTTCGTCCGACTTTCCCTCCATCGGGACGGAGGGCATGCGGACGGCCCGTCGAGCCTTCGGGCGATCTACACGGCCTTGGGGAAGAAGTTACCCGTGGTGTGCCAGGAGCGCTCGGAATTCCCGGAGGCCGAGACCTGTTCCTTCAAGCTGTCGCAGTCGGGATGGGGCCTCACAGCCTCTCTCTATTTCGAGAACACCCCCATCAGCCGAGTGACTCGTGTTTTTCCGCGTCCCATGGAGGTGCCTCCCGAGCCTGCCCCGATCCGGGTGTTGCCTGGTCCTGAATATGTCGAACTCGAAGTGTCACTAGACAATCCCTCGACCGTTCCACCCGCTCGTCTCATCTTCCACGGATCCCAGGGGGACCTATCGCAAGATCTCAGGGAGCAGGAGACTGGTCTGCTCGTGGCTTCACTGCCTCTTGCCGTCTGGCGCGAGGTATCCTCTCTAGAGATGGAGTGGGAGGCCCTTCCAAAACCTGTTCGGGCACCGGTACCCCTGACGCCCCACGTCGGGAGTCCCACAGCAGGAATGAGCATGAGGGACTGTGGTGTCCGACTGGATCTGCCGTCCGGCGCTCTTTTCGCACCGACTGCCCTGGCCTGTGAGTCCTTGGGTAAATCCCCCCCACCTCGAGAGGAAGGGCTGGTTCTGGGAAGTTCTATCGTCCGCCTGCTTCCAGAGGGGCTGCCGTTGGCCCGGAAGGCGCTCCTGACGTTTCCCCTGCCTGTTGACTGCAGGCACCCGGAGCGCGTCGGCATCTATCGGCTCGATCCCTCACGAGGAGCGTGGGATTTTCTCGGGGGGGAAAAGAGCGGCTCCGAGATCTCAATCCCTTTAGGCCGCTTTGACACCTACGCGCTGTTGGAAGATTCGGCTCCTCCGAGAATTCTGGATCTGGTTCCTGCCCCCGGGGGGCCCGCCGTTGATTCCCAACTCTCATTCAGTGTCAGGGTGGAGGATGGGGGATCTGGGCTTAATTACGATGGCGTGCATCTTCGCCTCGATGCGCAGGAGATCGAGATGGAGTTCGATCCGGATCGCGGCCGATCTACCGGGCGCCCCTCGACTCCTCTCTCGTCGGGAACGCATGCCGTGAGTATCTGGGCGGTGGATCGAGCCGGGAACCGCACGGCCGAGCGGGCCTTTGAGGTGAGCATCCGCTGAATGGCTCGATCCCCTTGGGATTTGACTTAGGTCTGTTGAAATTTCAGATGATTCAAGATTATTCGTCCATGCCCGAGATTACTTACAAGCTATCATATGACTAAGTGACAGTTCTGGAGTCCTTTACCTCGAGTAAGCCGGCGGGTGCGGAGCAAACGTTGCGTCTCTTGGTACAGGTCTCTGCCATGGAGATTCCCACAGGATTTCCACAATCCTTCTCAAGGATGCGCCTCCGGGGACAACCAATTCTTGCTACTAGGTTCAGGGGATCAATCTGTGGAAGGCTGCGCGCACGGAAGCACAGGACTCATGGACCAGTTCCAGAAGGGAGTCGGCGGTTGCCTCCTGAGAAGAGGAGAGAGTGTAACTGACTTCGCTCGCCAGACGTGCCAGATGATTGCGGGAAAGGGGGAGGGAGTCTCCGGGGCGATCGTAGAGAACCCGAATGGAGTGGTCCAGGCTGCGCAGCAGTAGGTAGGCCGCGTAGAGTGCATGGTAATCCGCAGCCGGGAGGAGTTGTCGGCCGTGAAGGTAGGTCAGCATGCGCAGGGTGTCCCTGTCGTTCGGCCCAGGAACGCCGTGCCAGAGCTGAAGGTATTCGATGATGAAATGAACCTCGAGAAGTCCACCTGGCCCGAGCTTCAGGGAAAGGCCTTCCCCGCCCTTTCCCCCCACGGACAGTTCCAACTTCTCCTTCATTTCGCGGACCTCGGCACCAAGGCAGGATTGCCGGATGCCCCGGAACATCGTCTCTTCCAGGGAAAGCAGCAGCTCCCTCCCGAACGCCACATCTCCGGCCACCGGCCGCGCCTTGAGGAGGGCCATTTTTTCCCAGGTCTGCGCCGAATCGCGGAAGTAATCCTGCAGACCGTTAGAAGTCTGGATCAACTCCCCTTCCCCCCCTGCCGGTCTTAGCCGCAGGTCGACGCTGTAAAGCGTTCCATCCTGGGTGATGGCGGTGAGGAGGTGAATCAGGGATTCGGCACGACGGCGGCTGTTCTCCAATGCGGCAGAGTCGTCGGTGGGTTCCATCACGAAGATCAGGTCCAGATCCGAGTTGTAGTCCAACTCGTGATACCCGAGTCGGCCCAGCCCGAGGACGCAAAAGCGGGGCTCTTGCTTGGCCGCCGGAGCAATCCTCGACGCGGCTCGTTCCGCCCCGACCAAGCACGCCTGGGCGAGGGCTGTCAATCGTCGGAGCGTGCGAGAGAGGCTGTCCTGGCGGTGCACGTCTCGCAGCCCGGTGAACAGGACCTGGCGCCGATGGAACCGCCTCAATAGCGCGGCCACCTCTCTCAGCTCCGCCGTGTTCTTGAGATCTCGTTCAAGTGGTGCCGCAAGATCCTCGAAGCTCGCATCCCGTAACGCATCGGGGACGTTTCCGAGCTCCTCCAGAATCTGCGGATGGCCCGTGAGCACCAGGGCAAGGTGCTCGCTCTTGGCGAGAAGGCGAATGAGTGGAGGTATCCACTCCGCTTTTTCGAAGAAAGCGCGGCGCGCCGTGGGCTCCAAGAGCAGGGAGGAAAGGAATCGCTCGAGGTTGCTGAAGACTCGATTCGGCTCGGGCGCCGATGTGACCTCCTCCAGAATGGACGAGGAGACCCGCCGGACACCCCGACGCTCCGAGGGCCGGATCTGTTCCGACGAGAAAATCCGGCGGATGCGCTTGAAGAGACGCAACGATTCTTCGGCTCCGCTCGCTCCCGGACGACCGACCAAGGCCGAGAGCGTGTGTTCAGGAAGCGGATCCAGCAAGGGATCCGGATCGGTACCTTCGAGGGAAGGCTGCGATAGGAAACCGAAGACGCGATCGTAGAAATTACGCACCGCTTCGCGATGGTGCTCCAGTTCGCGCAGAAGGGCTTCGGTGGACTGCTTCTCGAGAAAACCCATGCGGCGCGCAAGGATCTTGAGGGGCGCGGCTTCGGACGGGAGCAGATAGGTCTGGCGGTTCCTCTCTAGCTGGAGGCAGTGCTCGACCTTGCGTAGGAAGGTATAGGCCCG
>QHYA01000224.1:3480-3936 GCA_003223995.1 Acidobacteriota bacterium
CCCAATTTCAAATCGAGATCGCCACGACCAGTACGACTCAGTTCTTCGTCGATCCGGTCTTTCATCTCCTTAATCTCGAGAGCCACGAGGGCGGGGCTTCCCGAGGGATCGATGCGCTTCTTTAGCTCGCGGACCACAGATTCCCCTAGCGACGGATCGCCGGCGGAATGGCGTGCCTTGATGAGTGCCTGCTTCTCCCAGGTGTGGGCCCAGGTCCGGTAATAGGCGAGAAGGGAACGCTGGGAGTGCACAAGTTCCCCATCCCTGCCGCCCGGGCGAAGCCCCAGGTCCACCCGGAACACCTGCCCTTCGGGGGAGATGCCGCCAATCCGCTGCGTGATCCCCTCCCCCACCCGGCTGAAGAACTCCCGATTGCCAATTACGCTGGGCGGATCATCCTCTCGCCCTGCGGTTTGCCCTTCGCGGCTGTAAACGTATATCAAATCGATGTCGGAG
>QHYA01000225.1 GCA_003223995.1 Acidobacteriota bacterium
TCAAGGCGGATGTCGGGTACCTTCCCGGAGACCTCCGGCTCCCCTCGTGGATGAACGGCGGCGAGGCGCTGCGAATCTTCGGCATGATCCGCCGGCGGGACATGCTGCGGCAGGGGCCCGATCTGGCAGAGCGCTTCGCCCTCGATCTCGGCGTGCGGGTGAGCGAAATGTCGCGGGGCATGAGGCAAAAGCTGGGCCTCGTGCTGGCGCTCGCCCATCGCCCGCGGCTGCTGATCCTTGACGAGCCGACGGCGGGTCTGGATCCGCTGATACAGGAAGCCCTTCGGCATCTCCTGCGCGAGATGGCGGCCGCCGGGCACACGGTCTTCTTCTCCAGTCACACCCTCGGCGAGGTGGAGCAACTCTGCGAGCGTGTCGCCATCCTGCGCGAGGGCCGCCTCGTGGCCGATGCGTCTTTGGAGGAGCTGCGGCGCCGGTCGCAACGCGAGGTGACGATCCTCTGGAACGGAGAAGCCTCCGCACCCGAGAATCCGCCGCCCTTCCTCCGGCTGGCGGCCCGCGAGGGCCGGACCTGGAGCGGTCATCTCGCCGGCCCGGTCCGGGAGCTGCTGGTTTGGGCCGCGAGCCAGCCGATCGAGGACATCCGTATCGGTCACCCCGACCTCGAGAGCCTCTTCCGTCGCTACTATCGTCAGGGGAGCGACGCGTCGTGAACCGTGGCGTGATCGTGAAAGCGGCGCGCGAGACATGGGCCGCGACGCTGCTGCTGGGTCTGGGGCTGCTCTTCGTGGAGGCGATTCTCTCCTATGTCCTGCCGACGTTTCAGGAGCAATTCTCGGCGACGTTCCTGCAGCTTCGGTTCGTTCAGAGCTTCCTCCAGGCACTGCTGGGGACCGAGATGTCCGGCCGCATCGACCCGGGGATGTTCGTTTCCGTCGCCTGGGTCCACCCCGTCGTCCTCGCCATCGTCTGGACCCATGCGATCCTTCTGTGCACGCGCGTGCCCGCCGGAGAGGTGGACAGGGGAACCGTGGACATTCTCCTGGGCCTTCCCGTTTCCCGATGGGAGCTGTGCTGCAGCGAGACGTTCCTCTGGATCGTCTCCGGTGTCGCGATCCTGTCGATGGGAATGGCGGGCAACGTCCTCGGAAGCTCGAGGCTGCCGCCCGAGATGCGGCCCGACGCGAGCCGGCAGATGATCGTGCTCGCCAACCTTCTCTGTCTCTACCTTGCGGTCGGCGCCCTGACCTGGCTGCTGTCGTCGATGAGCAACCGCCGGGGACGGGCCATCTCTGCGGCGTTCGGCGCCGTGCTCGCCTCGTTCCTGCTCACCTATGTCGCACAGATCTGGAGCCCGGCCGAACGCGTTTCATTCCTCAGTGTCCTTCATTATTACAGGCCGCTGCCCGTCCTTCGGGACGGGGTTTGGCCCGCAAGGGACATGCTCGTGCTGGGGGCGGCGGCGGCGGGGCTGTGGGTTGCCGCTGGGGTCATCTTCAACCGCCGCGATCTCTCTACGGTCTGAGCCGGCGCCCTCCGCGAATCGCGCGGGGGCCAAAGCTGCTTTCCGCATCCCCGGGGGGGATCGAGGGGAAGATCGCCGCCGCCTTTGCGGCGAACCTCCGCAGCGTGGGAATGTTGTCACCGCAAAGTGCCGACAGGACCCCGCACGGACGCCAGGAACATGGCGGCGCGGGTGCTAAACTGCTCCAGTGAGTCGCGGAAACAGATCTGAGCCCGGCGAGCCTGGAACCGAAGCTGATCCGGTCGTCGAGGTTTACAAGCGGCACGTCGATCGCACGCTGCTCCGTGAAAACCTGAGACGTTCGGTCGCCGAACGGATGGCCAACCTCGTAGCTCTTCAGCGATTTGCCGAGGAGGTCCGCCGGGCGGGCCGGAAGGCTCGCGGGAAGCAATGACGGAGTTCGAAAAGCTCCTTCGCGTCCTGAAGGAGGGAGGCGTGGAGTTCATCGTCGTGGGCGGCGTGGCCGCCGTGGCGCACGGCTCCGCCCGCCTTACCCAGGACCTCGATGTCGTCTATTCGCGGGATGCCGAAAACATTCGTCGTCTCGCCGACGCTCTCGCGCCCCGCAGCCCCTATCTCCGCGGCGCGCCTCCGGGCTTGCCCTTCCGCTGGGACCAGTCCGTGATCCAGCGAGGCCTGAACTTCACCCTGACGACCGATCTCGGCGATCTCGACCTGCTCGGGGAGATCACAGGCGGCGGGAGATACGAGGATCTCCTCCCGCACACGATCGTGCTCGAACTGTTCGGCATCGGGTGCCGGTGCCTCGACCTCGAGTGGCTGATCCGCGTCAAGAGAGCGGCTGGGCGCCCGAGAGACCTCGAGGCTCTCGCGGAGCTCGAAGCGCTTCGCGACGAGGGAGCCGGATCGGGGGACTGAGCGCCATCCCTGGCGGGGCGAACGCCGGGCTACGTGAAACGCCTGAGGCGCGGCCAGACCTCGCTCCACGCGGAGGCGGTGTTAGGCCGGACAAGGGCCGGACGTGAAGCGTATACTTCCCGAATCCGGAACTATTGGGCTCCATCCATGGACCAGACGGAAGTCATCATCGGCGTCGGGGGCGCGGCAGGGGACGGCGTCGCGTCTGCCGGCAACACCTTGGCGCTTTCTGTAGCCCGACAAGGGTTGGGCGTCTACGCCTACAATAGCTACCAGTCGGTTATTCGTGGCGGACATTCCTGGTTGCGCCTGCGCATGTCAGCCAGGAAGCCGTTGAACCACGGTGATCAGGTCAACGTACTCATCGCCCTGAACCAGGATGCCCTGGATCGCCATCTGCAGGAGCTGCCGAGCGGTGGCGTGGCCCTCTACAACAGCGCCAAGTTCCAGCCGAGCTACGAACCTCCCGGAGGCGTGCAGCTCTGTCCGCTGCCGGTGCCCGAGCTGACATCTGCATACAGAGAGCTGCCCGTGATGCAGAACACGGTCGCTGTCGGGGCGGCCATTCGCCTCATGGGCCTGGACTTCACGGGACTCGAGTCGGTGCTCGAATCCACTTTTGCGAAGAAGCCGCAGGTCGTCAGAGTGAACGTGGAGGCAGCCAGGGCCGGGTATGACTACGCCGGAGCCCATTTCCACCCGCTGCCGGGGCAACTCCGGAAGGCCGACCAGAAGTGGGTTCTCGTCACCGGCAACGAGCTGCTTGCGATGGGGGCGGCGTTCGCCGGCTGCAAGTTCTACTGCGCCTATCCCATGAGTCCTGCCACGCATATCCTGGAGTGGTTCGCCGCTCACGCCAATGTCCGGGATGCTCGAAACGCCCGTGGTGGTCATCAACGTCCAGCGAGCCGGTCCATCCACAGGTGTGCCAACCAAGACCGAGCAGGGGGACCTGAACCAAGCTCTCGGGGCCAGCCAGGGCGAGTTCCCGCGAATCATCATGGCTCCGATCAGCATGCCGGATTGCTTCACCACTCCCGCCCTGGCCTTCAATCTGGCCGAACGTTACCAGTGTCCCGTGATCATCCTGTCCGATCTGCTGATGAGCGAGGGAAACGAGACCGTCGATCCGGCCTTCCTGGACGTCGAGTTCCCGATCGACCGAGGCGAGACCATCACCGAGGTCGGGGACCAGACAGGCGGCGACCCATACCTGCGCTACAGGGACACCCCCTCGGGCATCTCGCCGCGAGCCGTGCCGGGACTCGCTGGTCACCTGTATGTCGCGGCCAGCGACGAGCACGACGAGGACGGCGTGCTCATCAGCGATGTTTACACTGACCCTGTGCGGCGCAAGAAGATGGCGGACAAGCGGGCGCGAAAGATGAGCAACGTGCTCGGCGAGCTGCCCGCACCGAGAGCCGAAGGGCCGGCCGAGGCCGAGGTGACGCTGGTCGGTTGGGGCTCCACCTGGGGCGTGATCAGGGAGGCTGTGGAACGCCTGAATCAGGAGGGGATCCCCGCCAATCACCTGCAGATCAAGTTCCTGGTGCCCTTCCACGCTGAAGAGGTTCGCGCCGCTCTCGGCAAGAGCCGGTGCGTCATCATCGTCGAGAAC
Source organism: Acidobacteriota bacterium (assembly GCA_003223995.1). Lineage (GTDB taxonomy): Bacteria > Acidobacteriota > Polarisedimenticolia > QHYA01 > QHYA01 > QHYA01. The sequence continues at coordinate 3,984 of QHYA01000225.1, forward strand.
AACCAGAGCGGGCGGCCGGCTGGCGGACGGAACACCCGACCGGCACGAGCGGGGAGTGGGCGGGACGAACTTGAGGTCGCGAGCCCGATGTCGGTCATGAAAGCTTGAGGAGCGAAACGAGATGGCAACCGAAACCGTCACTTTGAGCATGAAGGATTTCAAGTCCGAGGTCCCGCCGGATTGGTGTCCGGGCTGCGGTGACTTCGGCGTCTTGAATGCGCTGTTCCAGTCCTGTGCCGAGATGGGGCTCCAGCCGCACGAGGTGCTGGTTGTCTCCGGGATCGGCTGCTCCTCGAACCTGCCTGGCTTCTTCCGCTCCTACGGGGTGCACGCGTTGCACGGCCGGGCCCTGCCCTTCGCCACTGGCGCCAGGCTCGCCAACCATGCCATGACCGTCATCGCCACTGGTGGAGACGGCGACGGCTATGGGATCGGACTGAACCATTTCATCCAGGCGATGCGCCGCAACATCAACCTGACCTACATCGTCATGAACAACGAGATCTACGGGCTGACGACCGGCCAGACATCACCGACGAGCGAAACAGGCATGAAGACCAAGAGCACGCCTTTCGGAAACCTGGAGGGGATGTTGAATCCCATGGCGCTGGCTCTGGCCTCGGGCTGCTGCTACGTCGCCCGGGGATTCAGCGGCCAGCCCAAGCACCTGATGAAACTTTACGAGGAGGGAATCGAATACCCGGGGTTCGCGCTCATCGACGTCTTCAGCCCCTGCGTCACCTTCAACAAGCAGAACACTTATCAATGGTTCCGCGAACGGGTGTACAGGCTCGAAGACACGGACCACGACCCGACCGATTTCCACGCTGCCATGGACAAGGCGCTCGAATGGGGCCAGAGGATCCCGATCGGCCTCATCTATCGCAACCCCAATCCGAATCCAACACTCGACATGATGGACCCGGCGCTTCAGAACGGTCCCCTGGTCCGCCAGCCGCTGGGCCAGACAAAGGAGCAGCGGGCA
>QHYA01000226.1 GCA_003223995.1 Acidobacteriota bacterium
CGCTGCTGCAAGGCCAGGTAAACATCGCTCGCTCGTGACAGGGCGCCGGGTCCGTACCGGTAGGGCATCTCGGGAGCCTGCATCAGCATGCGGCCGAGCTGGGGGATGCCAGGAAGAGCAAGGATCCCCGGCTCCAACCTGCGGATGACCGACTCTGGCCGGTCCGTCGCCAGCTCGTACTGGGCTAGCAGCAACGCGACATCCGGATTCCCTTCCCGCCCGCTGAACTGGCGGGCGATCCGCTCGTCGGCCTCGCTCCTCAGGCCCCGGGCGAACTCCATCCGCGCGAGGAAGACCGCCGCGCCGTCCCTCGCGACGGGCCTGAGGGTGCGGGCGGCATCGGGGCACGTCAGCATGGTTTCGAATTCCGCGGCGGCGCGCTGCCTGTCCGACTCTAGCGGACTATTCGACAGGACATTGCCGAGGTGCATGTGGGCGACGCTGCTGCCAGGGCTCTTGCGCACCGCATCCTCGAAAAGCCGCCGGCTGGAGCTCCAGAAGCCGACTCGCAGGCAGGCCAGCGCCGCAAGGGCGGCGACGGCCGCCGACCCAGCGAGCGGGCCGACCCGGCGTGAAGCGATGCGCGAGGGCGTGCCCTCGGGGCCGCGGCTCCGGATCTTCTGCGAGAGCCCGGAGAGACCCTCGCAAGCGGCCACCACGATGAAGCCCAGAAGCGCGGGAAGGCTCCAGTAGAAGAACCGGTCTGCCATGGGATGAGGCTGCGGGACCAGGTTCAACGAGGGGAGCAGGCCGGCGAGGACCCACAGCAGGAGGAAGGCGGCACGCTTCTTTCGCCGGATCCAGAGGAAGGGACCGGCGAGGCCGGCGAGCAGCGCCGCCATCGCCGCCCAGGAAGCAATTGCCCGGAAACCATCGAGGTCGAGGGTGTAGAAAGCAGAAAGGCGAAGCGGGACGATGGTATTGAGAAGGTAAAGGGCGAGCGCCTGCAGGTCGATGGCCGCGATCCCGAACGGGCCGGCGAGAGGCGTCTCGGGAAGGTCATGCCTGAGGCGGATCGCGAAAAACAGATAGCCGCCCGCGAGCAGGGCGTAGGGAAGGGCTTCCAGAAGGGCAACTCGCAGCCGCCGGCCTCCGAGCAGCAGGGAGTCCCCGAAAACAACCAGCGGGAAGCCCAGCGAGGCCGATTTCGCGAGCAAGGACATCACGAACAGGCCAATGGCCGCCAGCCTGCCCGCGACACGCCGTCCCTCTTGTTGTCCAGTCGTCCAGGCGAGGTAGGCGGAGAGAAACAGGGGGAGCGCGATCACATTCTTTCGTGAAGCGACCCAGGCGACCGATTCCACGGCGAGAGGATGGATGGAGAACAGCAGAGCGACCAGCCCTGCGAGAGTCTCGTCCTCCGTCCAGCGCCTCGCGGCCAGAAACACGAGGAAGGAGGCCAGGAGATGCCAGGCGAGGCTGTCCAGCCGGAACACGAGAGGGTGAAAACCCGCCAGACGGGAGTCCAGCCAGAAGCTCGTATGGGTCAGGGGAATATAGTCATGGAAGTAGGGACGTCTCCACGCGAGCGCCAGCCCGGCAAGTCCGGGGGCGCGGAGGATCGGGCTCTGCGTGACGTAAACGGGATCGTCGAAGTCGAGCAGGGGGTAGCGGAGACTCCGGGAGTAAACCAGGACGGGCAGCAGGACCAGCAGTGGGAGCAGGAGCCTGCGTCTCACCGTGTGAGGTCTCGCGCGCCCGCGGTCAGGAGAGCACCTTCAGGCGCATCCCGATCCCCTCTTGCCGATGCCGTCGCGACCGTCCCCGGGGACTCATTACGAGGGGCTGGAACAACTTCATAGACACGGAGATCCGGAGTCGAAAAGGACAGCCTGAACCGCTCGGGCCTGGATCGCGCCCAGCTCTCCTCCCAGGGGAACCCCTCCTCGTCGTGCTCGAACTCTTCCTGGTCCCAGCGGGTGAAACGCGAGACGACGAGGAGATCCACGCCCAGCGTCTCGATCCCACGCATCCACTCCTCGGGGGAAGGCTGCTGCCGGTAATACGCCGGTTTGTAGACGGGCCGCTCCTTCAGCCCCGACGGTCCGCCCAGGAGTTTCAGGTAGCATACCAGAGCTCTCTGCCCGTCGGGGCCGCCGTCAACGTGGTCGAGATATGACTGACAGACGGCCGGCCGCAGGCCGGCCAGCACGGTCGCGAGGAGTGCGGCGCCCGCTGGAGCGATCAGCGCGCGCATCCGTGATCCATGTCGGAGCTTGCGTGTCCATGAGAAGGCTGGGCGCGGGGTCACCGGAACACCCACCTGCACACCACCAGCCTCGCTGCCGGGGCTGGGAGAATCCGGCTCACCGGTCGATCGAGCGGCCCAGGGGCCCTGCAACAATCGAGGCTCTTCCGCTGCTCCGCCCTGGGAGCTCCTGCGGCGGCGCCAGAGGATCGCTCCGGCCAACGCCCCTCCTGCCAAGGAGAAGACGCCGATCGCGACCCACGGAAAGGAGAACAGCTCGCGCCGGGCATCCAGAGGGTCGGAAGGCCCCCAGCGAACGAGGCTTCCGACCAGCGCAAGGGCGGTTCCCGCGGAGAACAGCAATCCGAGGAAGTCTTTCCGCTCCGCCGCGGCAGCCAGCGGGAGCAGCGAGAGGCCGAAACAGCCCAGTAGAAAGCGGTACTGGCTGTTGTAGGGGTTCAGCAGCGCGTGGGAGGCGAACATCAGCGAGGGCAGCATCAGCAGATAGACCCGCGACGGTCTTCCCTCTTCTTTCCGGAGCAGACGCGGGAGGCCCGCCACGACGGCGGCCAGGACGAGAACGAGTATTACTGGAATCCCGGCCACAGGGCCCCACAGGTGGTACGCAGCGATGCTCGCCGCCGCGGCTGGCGGGACGTGAAAGTGGGACTGGAGCATCTCCGCTCGGCCGTGCGCGCCAGAAAACACGGCCACGCCTGCCGCCGTGACCCTGAGAGGAAACAGGGGATTGCCTGTCAGCTCCCAGTTCCTCAGGTACCAGAAGCTTCCGAGAGGAAGCGCGGCTGCGGCGAGCAGCGTGAGGTCCAGAGCGATGGAGCCGCCGAGGGCGGAGGAGCTACGGAAGGCAATGGAGCCGTGGGATGTGATGGATCCTCTTCGGCGCCTCCGTTCATCCAGCGCGGCCATGGCAATCAGCGGCGCCAGCAACGCGCCGAAGACCAGCCCGAGGGACTTCGTTCCGGCCAGAAGACCCAGCGAGAGCCCGGCGCAGAGGATCGCCCCGCGCGAGCCGGTCTCCCCGTATTCGAGAAGGAAGAAGACGGCCAGCAGCAGGCTCGCTGCGAAATCGACATCGACGAGCGCGGAGCCCGCCTGCGCCGCGACCTCGGGACTGGCCGCGAACACGAGCGCGGCGAGACAACACGAGAAGGGGCTCATACCGCATCGGCGGACGATGCCGGCCAGGGCGGCCGCTCCGGCCAGCAGGAAGGGAAGCTGGGACAGGTTCACCAGCCGCTCGTCGCCGGTTGCGAGTATCGCGTAGGCGAAGCTCGCTTCACCGTTGCAGGGAAAATACGAGTTCGCCGGCGCCGCGAAGTAGGTCGGGACGAGGGCCAGGCGGGAACGCTGGATCCACTCCGCCGGGAAGACAAGGTGGTACATCAGAGCGTCGTAGGCCAGAGGCGGCTCGCGCCAGCCGTGAAGCAGCACGAGTCCGAGCACCTGCGCCGCCACGAGGACGAGGAAACAAAGAATGGTCCTCCGCAGGATGGAGATCGTGGAGCCATCGGCCTCCCCGGGCCACGAAAAGGCCCCTTCACCGCGGCGGCAGTCTGGGTTGCGGATCGGCCTCGCCAGGAACGGGAGCGTCGCGAGAAGCGCCAGTGTGAGAACCGCGATCAGAGGCGCTCTGCCGAGCAGCCCGACCGTTCCGAGACTGATCACCAGGACGACGATGAACGTCGCGGCGAAGAGGAAAACGGCGAGAGGCCTTGCGAGGCCCCGAAGAGTTCCGGGCAGCAACGCGACGGCCGCCCTTCCCACCCCCCATGGGGCCAGGAGGAAGACGGGCAGACACAGAAGCTGCAGAGGAGAGGAAAAGCTCAAGAGGTCCCCGCCGCCTCGCCGCGAGCGTTCGGAGCGGGCGGATCGACTCGCCGGAAGAGCAGGACGGCGGTGGAGCCCCAGATCTCCTGCGGCAGTGGCACGTCGCCGATGAGCTTGTAGCTGCGGGCGAACCAGTCGGTGTCCAGGATGCTCGTTCGCGCGAAGATCTCCAGGGTCGCGACGTACTCCGGGCGGGTGGCCTGGAGAAGGCCAAGAGGGATCGGGTTCGTCCGGAAGTCCGGCCGCTGCGAGGCCGGGACGGGGAGGAACGGCAGGGCCTGGGGGCTGACCAGACCGCAGGCGTCGAGCATCTTACCGCGCCAGTAGTAACCGAAGGCGCCGGTCTCGGCCGTTGCGACCGTCGCGGAAGTCGCCGAAGGGGAAGCAACCTCGTTCAGCCAGAGCGCGGCGTTGCGGTAGCCGACGGTCCGAAGCCGCGTGGCGCTCCGCGCCTCCGCGAGGAAGCTCCGGCCCCACCAGAGATCAGATCCGTACGGCCTCCCCAGACTCGACGCGACAACACCGGCGACCAGACAGACGGCGACGGGCCGAAGGCTCAGCCAGGCGAGCCTTCCGCTGGCGAGCCATCTCCCCAGAGCCGGCAGCCCCACGAGGAGCGAGGGGAGCCAGAAGATGAAGAAGTTCGCCGTGTACCAGTCGAAGAGCATCGGATTGGTCAGCGCATAGAAACCGATCAGGAGATTGAGAAAGACGGCGACGAGCCATCCGCCCCGCCGGCGGGTTTGCACATCGAGGAGAAGCCCGATCGCTCCCGCCTCGGCGAGCAGGAGCGACATCGTATCGCGCCAGGGGGCCGGCTCGGTGACGCCAGGAAGCGTCCACCGTCCCAACCAGACCAGCACGCTCAAGAAGGAGTAGCCGGGGGGAAGGAGGTAGAGCGGCGCGAGCTTCGCCGTGATCGAATGCGGTATGGGTGTGCCGTAATAGAAGGTCGCAGCGGCCGCCCACGCGCAGCCAGGAAGCAGCAGCAGACTCGTGAAGGCGAGTGGCCGGGGGCGGCCGGCAAGCCACCAGGCGAGCGGTACGGCGAGCAGGGCGAGGAGCCCCTCGGGCCGCGCGAGAGGGGACAGGCCGGCGAAAGCCGCTGCCGCCAGCAGCCGGCCCGTGGCGCAACACCACACCGCCGCCAGAAGCAGCGAGGCGAACAGGAAGCTCTCCATCCCTCCACCGGAGACCGACAGCGCCGAGGGATGTGCGGCCAGCAGCGCCGCCGCGGCCAACCCCGCGGCGTGCCCGGCAAGGGCGCGCACGACAGCAGCCATGGCCATGGTGCAGAGCAGGAAGAACACGACGTTGCCACGAACGGCGAGCACGGGAGTCGGCACGGAGGGGAGGACCCTCTCGAGCCCGGCGAGCCAGAGGGCGTAGAGCGGCGAGGACGAGCCGAACACGCGCGCTCCGTCGTTGTAGGTCATCCCCTTGCCGGAAGCTAGCCGGTCGGCGTAGCGGAACGTGATGTAGGCGTCGTCGTAGGGGAGAACATCGACGGCGAAATGGTAGTAAACGGCCCAGCCGCAAGCCAG
>QHYA01000250.1 GCA_003223995.1 Acidobacteriota bacterium
CCGGCCCCCGACCGCGGGGAGAAGGCGCCAGTCATGCCCATCGAAGGCGGCGAGAGAGATGTCGCGGTCGCCGTTGACCGAGCGCGAAGCCCAGGCGACAAACGGCAGGCCGGTACGAGGGTCGTGCACGATCACGGGAGGGTCGTCGCCGCGCCTCTCCCCGTCGAGATTGAGAGCGAGCCACGAAGCCTGGGCCAGCCCGAGCGGCGTCCATGCCGAGGAGCCGGGTCTGTCCGGCTGGACCGTACGGGTCCCGGCGTAGCTGCCGTCCGGTCCCTGAAGAGCGAATACCTCCGCGGAAGCCGGAGAGACGACGCAGAGGAGGAGCGTGGCCAGTATTGCGGCCGTCGCCGCGAGCATTCTGTTGCGGCTCATGGCTTTCTTCCCTTCCCCTTCTCTATGAAGGCGTCGAAGTCCGAGACTTCGAGCGACACGCGCTCCAGCGACGGCCGCAGGTATTTCAGCCTTCCGAAGGCGATGCGCTCCTGCACTTGGTTCCCTTCGGCAATCGCGATCTTCCAGAGGTAGTAAGCATTCAGGAAGAGGATGTCGACGTACCTGACCTGTCCCGACCCGGCGAGGGCGTCGGATTCCCTTGCGTACTTTCGCACCTTTTCATTGTCTCCGCGGCGGTAGTAGGCCTCGACGAGCTTGGTGTAGGTGTGCGCGGCCTGCCTCCGGAACCCGGAGATGCGGGTCTCCTCGAGGTTCCTCCGCATCATCCTCATCCCCTCCCGCTCCTTGCCCCGGGCGATGTACTGCGCGCCGATGTTCGCGCGCAGGATCAGGGCCTCGTGGCGGTTCCCCTGCTCGTCATGGATCCTCAGGGCATCGCGATAGAAGGAGATCGCCTCATCGGAGCGGCCGTCCTCGTCGGCAATGCGGCCGACGCCGTGCAGCGCCATCGCCTCGCCCTCACGATCCCCCGCCGACCGGGCCATCTCCAGGGCCCGTCGCGCCTCTAGATCCGCGAGGTAGGTGTCGCCCAGCTCGGCGTGGATGTTGGAAAGCTGGAGGATGACACGGCAGAGAAGGGTCTGCGTCAGGTGGGAGCTGAAGCGCAGGACCTGGCGGAGCTCGTTTTCGCTCAGGGACAGCTTGCCAAGCTTGTGCAGCGCAACCGCTTTCGACAGCCGCGCGCGGCCGAGCCTCTCATCGGGGCCGCTGCCATTGAGCGAGCTCTCCAGCAACTCGACCGCCCGCTCGAAGCAGGCATAGGCATTTTCGAAGTTGCCCAGCCTGACCTCCTCGCTCCCTTCCTTCAGCGCCTGCTCCGGATCCTGGTGGAGCGGTCTGCTCTGCTCGAGGCTCTCCAGGTCGATGACATCGGAAAAGGACTGGATGGAGACATTGAAGATGTTCGCGAGCACGCGCAGCTTGTCGAAGGATGGGTAGCACAGCCCCTTCTCGTAGCGCGAGAGCTGGGAGTTGTCGATGTCGCCGCCGCTGATGCGCGCCTTCTCCTCGACCTTGCGGAGAGAATAGCCGTATCCGGTGCGCAGGCGGCGCAGGTAGTGGCCCAGTCTCACGCTTCCGTTGATCTGTGTCTCAGGCATCTTCACCCCCGCGGTCTTCCACTCTCCCTTGCTGAACAATTACTCCCTGACATCATACTCGTCAAGCGCGCCAAAAGGGCCTTTGCGGGGTTTACTCAGCAGCCGGCCATGCCCTTGTTTTCTCACCAATGAGAAATCGTATCGGCCTATTTTTTCAATAGGTTAGGCGAATTCACAACCTTCTCGATCTGGTCGATGGACGAAGGAGCGGCGGCGGAGAGCTTCCGGGCTCCGCTCTCGGTGACAAGGTAGTCGTCCTCGATGCGGATCCCCAGGCTCTGCTCCGGCAGATAGATCCCGGGCTCCACCGTCAGCACAGCGCCGGGCTCGAAAGGCCAGTCGCGCTTGCCCGGATCGTGGACTTCCAGACCCAGGAAGTGGCTCGTGCCATGAGTGAAGTACTTCCCGTAGCCCGCCTTCTCCAGGATTTCCCTGGCACGCTTGTGAATTGCATCGATCGTCGCCCCCGGGCGGATTAGGCTCGCTGCCTCCGATTGAGCACGCAGGACGAGATCGTAGACCTCCCGCTGGCGGGGCGTGAAGCGTCCGGAGGCAGGAAGGGATCGCGTCACGTCGGCCGCATAGCGGCCGAACTCCGCGCCGATGTCGATCACGACCACATCCTCTTGCCCGATCGGCGCACTGTTGCTTGCGTAGTGCAACACCGTGGCGTTCCTCCCCGCGGCGACGATCGAAAGAAAGGCGGACCCAAGCGCCCCGCGCCGCAGGAAGCTCCCCTCGATGATCCCGTGAAGCTCGTTCTCGCTCTTCGATGCGCGGAGGGCACGCATCGCCTCGAGCTGCGCCTCGCAGGTGATGGCGATCGCCTTCTCGATCAGGCTGACCTCCGCCTGGGACTTGACGACCCGCAGCCGCGCCAGCTCCTCGGCGGGGTCGGCCAGCCGGAGTTTGGGATAGCGCGAGCGGACGAGATCCAGGAAGAGCTGAGCCTCGGTCGGGGCCTCGTCGAGCCCTCCCGAGTCGTGACGAGCCCACAGCACGACCGTCCCCTGAAGGCCGGAGCGTGATTCGAGGATCGCGTCGAGCCGCTCTGCCGGTGCGACGGCCCCGAAGCCGGTGCGCCGCATCGCGGCATGCCTCTCCTCGTCCGGCTCCCCGGTGGTCGGATCGGCCGCCCCGGGGCCGAGCTTCGCCCCCGTCCACTTCTCTCGTGAAGGATCGCGCGCGGGCAAGAGCAGTGTCTCTTCATAGGCCGTCCGAGTGAAGCTGAGCAACATGGAAGCCCCGGGCTCCTCGTGGCCTGTGAGGTAGAAGAAGTTGGGGTCGGGGCGGAAGCGCTCGTCCTGTCCCGGCTCCTTGCCCGAGCGCCAGAGAAAGGCCCCCCGCTCCTCGCCTCCGAGAGAGGGCCTGAGGCGGCCGACGAGCCGCTCCCGGCGCTCTCGCAGCTCCTTCGGCGGGGCTGGTGGCGTGCCCGGCAGCGAGGCTGGATTGAGGGTCCCGCCGAGGGTGATTACAGCCGCCAGGACGACCCCATGCAAGGGTGAAATACTTTTACATTCGCATGCCAGCCAAAAGGTGCCGACAGATCGAGTGCTCGCGCCCCGAGTACAGGAAAGGCCTTTTCAGAGCCTCGCTGCTGTTCGGCGCGCTGCTGCTTGCAGAGTTTGCCCTCATTCACCATCTCGTCTCCAATGATCTTTCCCGCCGGCACTTCTACGAGGCCCTCGCTGCTTGCCAGGACGACATCCAGCAGGTCGGACGGCAGCTCAACGACATCTTGAAGCAGGAAGGAAAATCCGACCTCTTCAAGCTGCTGACCGTCAAAGAGACGCTCACGACCTTCACACAGATGGTCAATGACAGGCTCGCCAAGCAGTTGGCTGTCCACCACATTGCTATCTATGACCAGCAGGGTCGGCTGGTCGCCTGGTTCCGCGTCAAATTGGGGCGGCTCATCCGCACCGAGGCCGTCGAGGACCCGGAGCCGGCCGGCCCGCCCGCGTTCCAGAGGGCTGGCGAGGTGCCGGTGCCGGATCAGGATGGCTCGGCGGGAGAGGTTGCGAAGCGGCCCGTCCCGGACCGCAGGGACAGCTCCGCCGCCAGAACGACCGGGCCGCCGCAGTACGGCCGGCCCGCGCCGCCCGCAGGCGTGCGCATGGACAGCGTGCAGCGAGAGATGCTGATCGTGGCCCCCGTGGCCTCGGGGAAGGGGGAGCAGCCGAAAGGGAGCGTCGTGCTGGGGCTCAACGAGGAGTTACTCGAGACCCAGGTCGCCCAGGTCCGCAAGGACCTTTTGAAGAAGCTGGCAGCGGGGGCTTTCCTGTCCCTCGTCGTGCTGGTCGTCGGCTTCCTCTATGTCCTCAAGCTGCTGCAGAAGACCCGGCGGCTCGAAGCGGAGGCCCAGATGGCCGACCGGCTCGCTTACATCGGCACTCTGGCCTCGGG
>QHYA01000251.1 GCA_003223995.1 Acidobacteriota bacterium
GGGCGGCTCCACGCTTCTCTTCGAATCGCGCGCGCACAACCCGATCCTCGCCCCTGATGGTCACCAGGTGACTTTGGCCGAATTCAACGCCGTCCAAGGCCAGGCTTCGGTCAAGTTCGTTCCTAGCGCGGGCGGATCGTACCGGGTCGATATCGGCCATCACGCCGAGCGGACCGCTCTCCTTCTTCGGTAACATTGCTGGCTGCGCGCTGACTGGAGAGTTCGAGTTTCACGTGGTGGGTGTCTACCATATCGACGGCAAGACTTACGGCGGAGCCGAGGCTCCGGCGGGTACGGCCGTTGAGCAATTTGCGTTCATCTTCCACTCCTAGTCGAAGCCTGAGGACAATGGCCGTCCCGGCCGGCCGAACGGGACGGCCACCACTGGATTACGGCTGCCGACCTACCGACTCCCGATTGGCGAGCTCTTCGCGAAGCTTTTGAACCTCCGCCCGAAGGCTCCGGACGTCGTCCCGCAGCTCGATGAGGAGCCGATCTCGCCACCCTTCGCCGCCGAGTTCCACTGACCCCCCGGGCTCGCCGGGTCGCTCAGGCGCGGGGTGTCCCTCCAACTCGGCCACCACTTCCTGTGCGGTCCCGCGTCGCAGCGTCTTGATCGAGACCGGGGTGCGCGCGGCCGCTAGGTCCCGTTCCAGGCGACCAACGTCTTCCACCGTCTGGTCACCGACCTGGGAGATGACGTCCCCGGGCCGGATCCCGGCCCGATCTGCGGGGCTCCCACCCTTGACCTCGAGGACCAGGACCCCACGGCCTTCTGGGGCGCCCAGTGCCGCAGCCAGGTCCGGGTTAAGAGTCTCGCAGCGCACCCCGAGCTCGGTCGTAGCGCCGCGCTCGGCCTTGGCGGGCTTCGGCTGCGGCTTGGCCACCGGTTCGAGGGCCGCGGCACCGGGTTCCTGGCCGATCGCAGCCGGGGCCGGCACGACTTCATCGGCTCGGCTCTCCGTGCCCTCGCCCGCCGCCCCCCCAAGCCGGTCGGGCTCCACGTTGAAGATCTTGATCATGCGGCCCCCGTCCCGGGCTATCACCACCCCCACCGCGCGGCCTGGCTCCATGCCACGCTCCGCCTCGGTCAAGTCGCCGGGATCCCGAAGCGAACGATCGTCGATGCTCACCAATACGTCACCCGGTCCGATGCCAGCCTGGTCGGCGGAGCTCCCGGGTGCAACCTGGACCACCATCACCCCAACGGACCAGTACCCGTTACGTTCCCGCCAGTCGTCGCTCAGGCGCCGCGTGGTGACGCCCAGCCATGCCCCTCGCCCCGCTGCTTCGGCCTCGTCACTGCGGGAGATCGGGCACAGGGCAGTTAGCGCGAGCAGCGCGACCCCGATTCCCCTACCGAGACCGTTTCCGAACTTTCCCATGGATGCTGACCCTCCTCTACTCGCCTTCCCATGGCTCGTTCCCGGTTCCGATGCGCTCGTGCGGATCGCGAGTCACCGGACCTACTTATCTTTACCCGCACAGACGCGACTGGCCTCCGGCCACGTCTAGGACACCGTCTCGCTCGCGCCGTGAGGCACGGTGTGGGTGGCGCTGTCCTCGTTCCACACCGAGGCGGCACGCGAGCGGCTCAAATGCTTGTGACCGGTCTTCGCATGCCGTAAATTTTGTGTGGCCTTGCCCGAGCGGGGAGCCATCTGGCTTCGCGCTCCACGTCGCTCATGCCACGCCCGCTCCACCACTCTGCGGAGAGTGCCGCGATGCCTCCAATAGCCTCTGCTTCTCGGATGTATTCCTCCCTGCTGATCGTGTTGGGAGCTGGTGCGTGCCTCATTGGCTCAGTCATTGTCGCGGACGCCGGTAAGCGAGCGGGTGACGGACTCGCTGCGGCACGGGTCCTCACCTCTGCCGAGCGCGCGCTGCTCGAGAGCAAGGTCCCGGCCGACGTCACCGAGTGGCTCTACCAGAACATGTCCGCCATGGGAGCGGCGGCAGCCGGCATCCGGCGACCCGCCGATCCCGACTTCCATCCCTCTTTCCATCTGGAACGGATGGCGCAGCGATTCGCCGTGGGCGGCACGGATGTCTCTGTGGTCAGCCTTCCGGCGGTCGCGACCCAGAGCGAGACGTCGATCGCCAGCAATTCCGCCGGGACGATCCTCGTCGCCGGTTACAACGATACGCGCGGTTTCCCCGATCCCAGCAACCCCGACCAGGTGACGCTCAGCCTCTCCGGGCTCACCCTCTCGACGAACGGCGGCGCGACGTGGAGCCCGGTGCCGGTCGGTCCGGGGGGATCCTCGACGCTGCCCACGGTGACGAACGGATCGGTCTATGGCGACCCCGACGTCACGTTCGATCCCACGCGCAACGTCTTCTTCTACTCGTCCATCTACGTCCGCCCCAGCGACGGCCGTCAAGGGGTCTGCGTCCATGTCTCCAACACCGCCGGCACCTCGTGGACCGGCCCTCGCGAGGTGACCCCGTCCTTCATCAGCGGCCAGAGCGGCGACAAGCCGTTCATGGACATCAATCCGAACACGGGGCGCATCATCGTCACCTGGACCTCGTTCGGAGTCACGATGGCTCGGATCCTCAGCACCTTCTCGGACGACGGGGGCCTCACCTGGTCGGCCGCCGCCCAGTTGGTATCGGTTCCGATCGGCTCGCTGGTGCAGGCCTCCGAGCCGCGCTTTCTCCCGGGCGCCACCAACGCGGCGTCGACGGTGTACGTCGTGTGGAGCAACGGCACGTCCACGACTCGGAACATCGCGATGGTTCGCTCCTTGGACGGCGGGGCCACCTGGGGCTCCACCGTCAATGTCGACGCCTCCAGCTTCACGGCCGAAGATCAGATTCTCGGCGTGGATCGCGTGAATTCATCGCCTTCGATGGCGATCGACTATTCGACCGGTCGGGTCTACGTGGTCTACCAGGCCAACAACTCCCAAGGCGAGGGTGACGTCGCCCTGCGGACGTTCATCGGCGCTCCGGCAGCAGGCAGCCGAGTCCTCATCGACAGCAACCCGGGCAGCGATCGGGCGCAGTTTCTGACAGCGGTGGCGGTCGACCAGAGCACCCATCGGGCGCACGTCATCTGGTACGACCAGGATCCCAAGCCCTCCTGGGACCTCACCGAGCTCATGCACACCTACTCCACCGACGGCGGCACTACGTGGAGCCGTCCCACCCCGCTCTTCGACCGGCCGTTTCGCGCGGGCGTCGGGAACGACACGGGCCAGCCAAATCTGGGCGACTACAACCGATGCGTCGCCACGAACGGCGTGCTCCAGAGCCTGGCGGCCAACACCAACGAGATCTCGCAGTTCAACGAAGGACTGCCGGCGAGGAGCTTGTACTCGCCCGACCCCTATTTCGACGCTCTGTCGGAAAGCCAAAACATCGCCTCGCTACGGCTGGGAGCGGCCACGTTCACCGAGGCGTGCGCTTCGGGCGTGAACGGCTTTCTCGATCCCGGCGAGACGGGCTTGTTCACCTTCCCGCTGGAGAACTACGTCAACAACCCGATGGATTCGCCGACCACCTACACCAACGTCTCGGCCACGCTCAGCTCGTCGACGCCCGGAGTCACCATCTCGGGAGGCTCGCAAAGCTACGGGAGCATCGCCCCGCTGGCGATGGTCTCCAATGGGGCGCCTTTCCAGGTCCAATTGAGCACGGGTTTCACGCCGGGCGACTACGTCCATCTGTTGCTGACCGTGAACAGCGATCAGGGCTCGATCCAGCTTTCCTATTTGCTCGCCACCGGATCGCCGGTTTCCTCGACCACGCTGATCAACGAGGACTTCCAATCGGTCACCGTGCCCGCTCTGCCTGCGGGATGGTCCGCCCAGGTCGGGGCAGGCACCAGCGGTCCCTGGGTTACGAGCCAAACGTCCTTCGGCGGGAACGCTACCAAGTATGCCTTCCACGGCGAGGGCACGGCGACGGAATGGATGCGGCTCTGGTCGCCGGTCGTGACGGTGCCGAACCTGGGTCCGGAGACGTATGTCACGCTCGATTTCGATCTGGCCTACAACACCCAGATCGATCCGACGAAGTTGATCCAGGCCTTCGACGGGCTCACCCTGCGGATCACGGACGTGACAGGCGTCACCCCGACGACCGCGCTGCGCTCCGTGCTGGTCGAGGCGTTCGCCGAGCGGATCACCACCGGCACCTCCGAGGGCTTCCCGAAGCATCTGCCCCGTAGCAGCAACACGAGCTATTTCGAGGACATGTCCGTGTGGGCTGGCAATTCGGGCAACGTCCCCGTGCATGTGTCGATGAAGTTTCCCGGCGCCGGCATGGTGGGCCGCGACGTACAGCTCCGCTTCGAGTACACGCAGGACGGTAGCGGCGTGTGCTCGTCCGGCACGTGCGGCGTGGGGATCGACAACGTGGTGCTCAAGGCCGTGACGCCGGGTGCACAGTTCGTCGCTTCGTCCACCTCTACGACGGTGACGTCGGACCACAATCCTTGGCCTGCCGGTCAGCCGCTGAACCTCATGGCCACGGTCACCCCTTCCACGACCATGGGCAGCGTGGAGTTCTTCGACGGGGGCACTTCGCTCGGAACCGCCTCTGTCGTGAGTGGCAGCGCCACGTTCAACACTTCCTCGCTCACCCAGGGGACGCACGACATCACGGGCAGCTATTCAGGCGATGCCTGCGATCTCGCGAGCACCTCGGGAATCTACTCGCAGGTCATCGACTCACCCGTCGGCGTCGCGAATCCCGCCACGCCATTGGCGTACGCCATCGAGCGCGTGGTGCCGAACCCGGCCACTAAGAAGGCCGCCGTGACGTTTGCCCTTCCGCACGAGGGACACGTGGCGCTCGGCGTCTACGATCTTCATGGCAGGCTCGTGCATCAGATCGCGAGCTCGTCCTTCCGCGCGGGGGAGTACACGCTCGTCTGGGACTTGGCGGGCGGCAATGGCAAGGCAGCGGGCGCCGGCGTCTATTTCGTCCGGCTGTCGGCCGGGGGGTTGAACCGGACAGCACGCTTCACGATCGTGCCCTGATCCCGCGCGGCGCGATCATCAGCGTTCCTCGG
>QHYA01000248.1 GCA_003223995.1 Acidobacteriota bacterium
AGTCGGGGCTGATGGTTGCTCCTTCGGGATTGGCGGCGAACGCCGGCGCGGCCGCCAGCAGCAGCGCCAGGAACGGCCTCCCGGCGACTGGTGAAGTGAGGCGGCTCATGGGTAGTCCTCCTGTGCGTACGGGTTCACCGACCCGTGGTCGGAGCATGACGCAGAGCAAGCTACGGGGAAGGAGAACGGGGACACGCGATGCCACGTCCGGGCTACGGCGCGGAATCGTGAGTCGAGGCGGGTCGAGGCGGGGGCCTTTCAGCGCCAACGGGGGGTGAGAGCGCCGATCTCGCCGAGAGGGGCAGAGACCTTGCGAGGCCCAGGGTCGGTGTGCGCTTCATGTGAGCCGAGCGGAGATCGTGCGGCCCGTGCACATCCCTGACTTGTCTGACATTCACGCCGGCCATCGCGCCCAAGAGTGAGAGCGAAATGAGCCAAGGCGGATTCGACACTCCAGTATATCAGGGCTAAACCCGGCTGGTCGAGCGCCTCTTGCGGAGGCAGGGGTTGGCGGAGGCAGCGTGGCTGAGGAGAGGCACTCCGCTCCGCGTGCTAGTCTCCCTGCTCGGGTAAGCGCGAGCCATCGTCAGCCGCCATCAGGGGGATCCGCCATCCAGTCGCTCCGCTATCTCGTTCCCTACCTGCGCCGCCACAGGTCGGTCATCCTCCTGGGCGGCGTTTCGATCCTGCTCACGAACGTATTCCAGGTCTGGGTGCCGTGGCTGGTTCGCCAGGCGGTCGACCACGTGCAGGCGGGCGTCACTCGAGTGGCCCTGGCGCGTGATGCGGGGCTCATCTTGGCCGCGGTGCTGCTGCAGGGTCTGTTCATGTACACGATGAGGATGACCCTGATCCGCACCTCGCGGCGGATGGAATACGAGCTTCGGAAGGACCTCTTCGACCATCTCGCTCGGCTGCCCGCCAGCGTCTATCGGGTCCGCAAGGTCGGGGATCTGATGTCGCGCGCGACGAACGACCTCGACGCGGTTCGGGATCTGCTCGGCCCGGGAATCATGTACTTCGCGAACACCGCCACGACCCTGGTGATGGCGGTGGTTCTCATGTGCCGCATCGACGCGCGCCTCACGCTATTGTCGCTCGTTCCGCTCCCGATCGTGTCGATCCTGATGGCGCGTCTGGGCGCGCGGCTCTACCTCCACTACGAGGCGATCCAGGCCTCCTTCGCCGCGTTGACCGCCAAGGCCCAGGAAACGCTGGCGGGGATCCGGATGGTGAAGGCTCACGTGGAAGAGGAGGGCGAGTATCAGGCCTTTCGGGCGCTCCACGAGGACTACACGGAGAAGAACCGCCGGATGATCCGCATCATGTCGGCGATGTGGCCGGCGCTCTCGCTGCTGGGCGGGATCTCCACCGCCATCGTCCTCTGGGTGGGAGGGACCCAGGTGGTGCGCGGCGAGATCACGCTCGGAGACCTGGTGGCGTTCCAGATCTACCTCGGCATGCTGCTCTGGCCCATGGTGGCGTTCGGGTGGGTCACGAACCTCTTCCAGCGCGGAGCCGCGTCGATGGGACGAATCCGAGCCGTCCTGGAGTTGGACGTCGAGGACGACGTGGGGGGAGACGGCAAGATGCCGACCTGCGGCGTGGCGATCGAGTCCGGTGCGGCAGCCGCGTCGGGCGCGGCGGTCGAGCTGCGAGGAATCGGATTCCGCTATCCGGGAACGGAGCGAATGGTCCTGCGCGGCGTCGACCTCACGGTCCGGCCCGGCGAGTCCGTCGCGATCGTGGGCCGCACCGGATCGGGAAAGACGACGCTCCTGAACCTGATGGCGCGCCTCTACGAACCGACCGAGGGCACGCTCTTGCTCGGCGGCGTCCCCGCCGAGCGCTGGTCGCGCGGGGCGTTCCGCTGCCGCCTGGCGGTGGTGCCCCAGGACACCTTCCTCTTCTCCGACACGATTCGCGCCAACATCGGCTTCGGCTTCGAAGACGGCGGAACGCGCCCCCAGCCCGGGCAGAGGATCCCCGATGCGGACATGCCGGCACCGGACGTCGAGCAGGCCGCGCGTCGCGCCGGCCTGGCGCCCGACATGGCGCGATTCCCCCAGGGACTCGAAACCATTCTCGGCGAGCGCGGCATTACCCTGTCCGGAGGTCAGAAGCAGCGGGTCGCGCTGGCGCGCGCGCTCGTCCTCGAGCGTCCCGTGCTCCTGCTCGACGACGCGTTCTCCAGCGTGGACCCCGCCACGGAAGAGCGGATCATCGAGGCGTTGTTCGCTGGAGAGCGGCACCCGGCCATCCTGCTGGCCACGCATCGCCGCTCCGCCCTGCTCCACGTGGACCGCATCGTGGTTCTGGACGAAGGGCGGGTCGTCGCCGCCGGGACGCACGCGGAGCTGATCGCCCGAGGCGGACTCTACGCCGATCTCTATCGTCGTGAAGAGATGGTCGAGGAGCTGGAGACGCTGTGATGGATCGCAACCGAGCCTCCGAGGGCTTGCACTGATGCCGGGACCCTTCGACTCCGCCGCGGACGAGATCGACGAGCGAGCCACCATCTACGACCGCCGCCTGGCGGGGCGGCTGCTCCGCTTCCTCGCTCCCTACAAGAAAGAGGTTGCGCTCGCCGTCGTCCTGCTGGCGGCGATCTCCCTGCTCGAGGTGGTCGGTCCCTATCTGACCAAGGTGGCGATCGACACCTACGTCAAGCCCGCGTCGGGGCGGGGGGCGCTTCCCTGGGTGGCGTCGCGCGGGCTCCTCGCGATCGCGGCGGCCTACGTTGGCGTGCTGGCCGCCTCGTTCGTGCTCCGTTACTTCGAGAGCTACATGATGGCGATGCTGGGGCAGCGCGCCATGCGCGACCTGCGCCTCAAGATCTTCCGCCATCTCGCCACGCTCACTCCGTCCTACTACGACACGACCGTTCCTCCCCTCGTCGCCGCCACCGCGGTGTTCCGCGCCAAGGTACGGGTGTCCTATCGCCGCGTGCGCACTCTGCTGGCGCGAATCAACGCCTTCCTCCAGGAGCATCTTCAAGGCCTCGACGTCCTCAAGCTCTTCAACGCGGAAGAGAAGGAGGCACGAAAGTTCGACGAGGCGAACCAGGCTCAGTACCTCGCCCATGTCCAGAACATCTTCTACTACGCCGTCTTCAATCCGGTCGTCGAGGTGATCGGGGCGCTGGCGATCGCGCTGATCCTGTGGTACGGCGGCGGCGGGATCCTGGCGGGCACGGTGACGTTCGGGGTGGTGGTCGCGTTCATCCAGTATGCCGAGCGCTTCTACCAACCGGTGCGCGACCTGAGCGAGAAGTACAACACGATCATGTCCGCGATGGTCGCCTCCGAGCGCATCTTCGAGCTGCTCGACACGCCTCCCGCCCTGCCCGAGCCCGAGGCGGCGCGGGCGATCGGGCCGCTGCGCGGCGAGTTGCAGTTCGATCACGTCTGGTTCGCGTACCGGGACGCCGACTGGGTGCTGCGCGACGTCTCGTTCCGCGTCGCGCCCGGCGAGAAGGTCGCCATCGTCGGCGCCACTGGCGCGGGCAAGACCTCGATCGCCAACCTGCTGTGCCGGTTCTACGAGTTCCAGGAGGGATCGATCCGCGTGGACGGCGCCGACATCCGCGCGATCGAATCGAAGTCGCTCCGGCGACGGATCGGCCTCGTGCTGCAGGACGTGTTCCTGTTGTCGGGCACGGTCCGGGAGAACATCGCTTTCGGCGATCGGGCGCGCGGCGGAGACGCGGTGGATCGGGCACTCGCCGAGGTCGGAGGATCCCGGCTCTTGGCCGGGCTGCCTCGCGGCCTGGACGAGGAGGTGGGCGAGCGCGGGACCTTCCTGTCGACGGGCGAGCGCCAGATCCTGGCCTTCGCGCGGGCGCTCCATTACGACCCCAGCATCCTGATCCTCGACGAGGCGACCTCCAGCGTGGACGTGGAGACGGAGCGGACAATCCAGGCGGCGCTCCACCGGCTGCTGGATGGGCGAACCTCCCTCGTGATCGCGCACCGCTTGAGTACGGTCCTCGACGCCGATCGCATCCTGGTCCTGCATCGGGGCGAGCTGCGGGAGCAGGGAACCCACGCGGAGCTGATGGCCAAGGGAGGGATCTACGCGCGTCTCTACCAGCTCCAGTACAGCCGCCAGCGCATGGCGGAGCCGGTGGGAGAAGCGGCGAGATGACTCCGCTCTCTTGCAGAGCGGCGGTCGCAACCGTTAAGGAAATCCTCCTTGACGCTGCCCGTCCGCCGCGCTTTCCTTTGCAGTTGGCCGATCCAACGAGCCACGGTCGTCAACCATCAAGGGGAGGAACCTATGGAGACCGTTCCGAAGCTCGTGCTTCACAAGGAGACGCTGCGCGTGCTCGATGAGCCCACGGCGGAGAACGGTGTCGTTCTCGCCATGCGCCCACCCGAGACGCGCGGCTATTGCACCGCGACCTGCTACACCTGTTACGGCACCTGCACCTGCTAGTCGGCGGCAGTCCCGATCCGATCGTCTGGTCATCGCGGCTGGGATCCTTCAGGACTGCCGAAACCCGAAGGACGCACCATCATGGACACGCCCAAACTGGTTCTCAATCGGGAAACGCTCATGGTTCTGACCGACCCGCGGGACCAGGCGCAGGAGGAGGTCCGGCCTCGCACCCGGCCGTTCGGTGTCGCGACCTGCGTCACCTGTTACGCGACCTGCACCTGCTGAAGCCGTAGGCACACTGCAATCACTGTGGACCACGAGCGGCCGACGGCCGCTCGTGGCGCTTGTGGGTCCCATGGCACACACCCCGCCTCTCCTGGGCCGGACCTCGGTGCCGCTGCTCGACGGCCGCCTCGCCGAGCGAGCGATCGCGACGATCGACGAAATCGCCGCGGCGCTCCGCCAGCCGCCCCGCGCCTGGGCTCCCCCGGGCTCCTCCGAATCGGAACGGGCGGTGCTCGATGCTTCTCTGGCCGGCGGCCGGGCGGGGCTGGCGGTTTTCTTCGCCACGCGCGCGCGCACCCGCCCGAAGGGCGGCGACGGCCAGCTCGCGAGCGACTTCCTGGCCGATGCCATCCGGGCCCTGGCCGAGGTGCCGATGTCGTCCTCCCTGTTCTCGGGTTTCACGGGCGTGGCGTGGGCGACGCTCTACGTCATGGGCGAGTCCCCGAGGCCAGCGGGTCCCGTGGAAGAATCGAGAACGGACGAGAGCGGTGACGAACGTGACGATCGATGCTCCGCGATCGACGACGCGCTCGCGGAGTACCTGACGCGTTCGCCCTGGAACGACCACTACGACCTCGTGAGCGGACTGGCAGGGCTGGGTCTCTATGCGCTCGAACGCCTGCCCCACGCCACCGCACGCTCCTGCGCCGAGCGCGTGGTGCTGCGACTCGACGAGCTGGCGCGGCACACGTCCGAGGGGATCACCTGGCACACGCCGCGAGAGCTGCTGGGAACGCACGAGCGCGACCGCTACGAACAGGGCTATTTCAACCTCGGCATGGCTCATGGCGTGGCTGGGCTCGTGGTCGTGCTGGCCCGCTGCGTGGCATCGGGAGTGGAGGCGCGACGCGCGCGGCGGCTCCTCGAAGGCGCGGTGGCCTGGCTGCTTGCGCAACGCGGACCGGAGCCGGGTCGACGCATGCCATTCGCGATCGCTCCCGGAATCGATCGGCTCCCGGCGCGAACCGCGTGGTGCTACGGCGACCCGGGTGTGGCGGCGGCGTTGCTCCTCGCCGGCAGCCTGACCGGGGAAGAGGCATGGATCGCCGAGGCGCTGGTCATGGCGGGGGAGGTCGCGGACTTGCCCCCGGATGCCTGCGGCGTCGAGGACGCGGGCCTCTGTCACGGAGCCATGGGGCTCGCGCACCTCTGCCATCACTTTCATCGCGCCACCGGTGAGCCACGATTCGCCGATGCCGCGCGACGCTGGTTCGAATACGGTCTCGCACTGCGGCGCCCGGGCATCGAGGTCGCCGGTTTTCCGGCGTCGATTCCCGACGAGACGGGCAAGAAGGGATGGGCCCCCGATCCCGGGTTGCTGGGGGGAGCCGCGGGGGTTGGGTTGGCGTTGATCGCCGCGACGACGGACGCCGATTGGAGCTGGGACGTCCCGCTTCTCCTCTCCGCCCCGGCTGCCACGCCATGACGAAAGGCGCGGCGTTGGATTCCGCGCAGACCGCGTTCACGCACGGCGGGTTCTTCGTGCTGCGCGCGCCTCTCCTGCCGTTCGAAACGCTGCTCGAGCTCAGTCGGGATCTGACCGCCGCCTCGTGCGACCCGCGAGACGGGCGGAGCTCGAAGGCGGGCGACGGCCTGCCAGCACCGATCCCAGGCGAGGCCGATGGGCTGGAGAAGGCGCTGGAAACGGATCGGGCGCGGGTCCGGGCGCGGCTGCGGGAGCTGGCCCTTCGGCCCGAGGTGCGCGAGGCGCTGTTCGTCGCCTCGCCCGACCTCGATGCGAGTCTTCCCGCCTGGCTCGAGGACGAGGAGGGCGAGCGTGCCGCGCGAGTCGAGCGCGCGGTGTACCGCTACCTCGCCCGCATGGCAGGGCGCGCGACGCCATTCGGGTTGTTCGCCGCCTGCTCGC
>QHYA01000249.1 GCA_003223995.1 Acidobacteriota bacterium
TTCTTCGGCCAGAGCGATGGACGCACCGAGGGAAGCCCAGACGGCTGCTTCCCCGAGAAGAGCCCCCGTAGACCGTTCTCGTCCGGAGGAGTGAGCAGCCTCTCGCCGGGAATCCTCTCTCCATCCACCGCGGATGAATTCGAGCACGCGTCGCTCCGGCGAGGGACCTCCCTGCGTCAGCCATACCCTCAGCGGGAAGACAATGGAGAAGAGCAAGAGGGGGCGGTAGGCGCTTCGTGCCCTCAGGCCAATTCCGAGGAAGCTGCCCCTGTAGCCGCCCAGAAGGATAATTCCTGCCGCAACGACAAGCGCCGTCAGCTCAAGCGCCAGCAGGGCGCGGTTCATGCCGCGACGCAACATTGGCGGCATTCTATTTCTCGCTCCGGAGGCAGTCAATTCTGCGTGTCAATCTCTTGGACGATCCGCGTCAGGGGCAAAAGCGACGTGCCGCCGGCGTAGGATGGTTTCCTTTCTCCGTTCCATGTCGTCACTCGCGAATGAAACCAACGCTGCGTCCTATCCGCACCCAGGTCGACTTGTTCAGCTTGTTGGCGTCCTTCAACACCTTGCTGGATGGCTGCGTCAATTCGGGAAATGCGCCCGCGTCAAGGTCCCGCACGAGCGACAACACGATTTCCGGGGAACTTTCCTCGACGAGCCGCGAGATGGCGAAAAAAAACAACTCCGCGCGAAAGTCTGCGTAGTTGCCTGCGAGCGACCGGAAATATTGCGCGTAGTCCCTGCGCGTTTCAGGCGAATTTTTCAGCTTCGGCGCAAGCTCGCGCAGCAAATCGAAGTTCATTTGCAACACCTCTCGCCGAACGTAACGATATGCGCGGAACGGATGGTCATGCAGCCACCTCGATCGTGCGACAATGTTGCTGCTGGTTCTCGCGAAGTTCGCGATGCCGAGCCACCCGGGCAGCTCGCGCCGCGCGGCCCACACGCGCCTGGCCCACCGCGCCGGCGGCGCTGCATTGTCCAGCTCGCGGCCGGCGTCGTCAATGAGACCTAGGTTTGTGCAGACAACCTCCGCCTGCGGAGTCGCTTGGAGAAAGGCTACGCACCTTTCGATCCGCTCCGGATGATACAGATCGTCGGAGTTCAGGACCGCGATGAACTCGCTGTCGCGGGCCTCGTGAATCGCGCGATTGAGCGCGGCGTGCGCGCCGGCATTCGTCTGCATGAAGAGTGCGATCCGCGCATCATCGATTCCCCGCACCGCATCGATCGAACCATCGGACGAGCCATCATCGACGACGACAATGTTTTCAACCGCCCGTGTCTGCTGTCGCACGGAGTCGATCGCCGCGGCGACATAGCGCTCGTGGTTGAAAAGAGGGATGACGACGGCGATGGATGATTCAGGATCCAAGCGAGTGGGCCATCTTTTCCTTCCGGCCGGCATGGTGGTCGATCGCCTCTTGAAAGACGTTAATCAGGTCCGATGCATATGTCTCCAGATTGAGCGTCCGCTGCGACCACTCTTGCGCCTGCCTTCCCATGCTCATGAGGAGCCGCCGATCCCCATAAAGCACCTCAATCTTTGCCGCCAGATCTTCGGCGTTCGCCAGTTGGTAAAGAAAGCCGTTCCATCCATCCTGAATGAGTTCGGCTGTGCCGCCGCTCTTCGCGCCGATGACCGGTTTGCCCAACTTCATCGCTTCAATCGTGACCCGGCCGAATGCTTCGCCTCTCGAGCACATCAAGGCGACATCCGAGGCGGCCACAGCGGAAAATGGGTCTTCCATGAAGGCGATGAATTCCACCCGCTCCGCGACGCCGAGGTCTCGCGCAAGGTTCCGGAGAAACGCCCCGTACTCCGGCGACTCCTCGCCGACCAGGGCAAGAGAAACGTCAAGGTCCTTCTTCGCCAGCAGAGAGAGTGCCGTAATGGCATCCTCCTGCCGCTTACTGGGAGAGAGACGCCCCACGTGGATCAGCCGGAAGCGATGATCGGTCCGCTTGATTGGCCTTGACACCGGTGGAACCTCGACGGCGTTGTAAACCACCCGGAGTTTCTCCGGCGGGATCCAGTCCTGGAGCTGACGCCGGACGGCATTCGAATTCACGACGATCTGATCCGAGAGCCGGTTCATCAGGCGAAGGCTCATCGACTCGCCAAAGTCGAAGAACAGGTTATGACCCTCTTTGCCGAACAGTTCATGAACATACCAGACATGCGGGATACGGGCACACCTCGACGCGAATGCTCCCGAACAGATCGCGAGAGTATTGGTGACGACCAGATCCGGCTGTACTTCCCTGACCAACCTCAATAGCTTTTTCGAAGCGCGAATGTTGCGACGGAGCCGCCGCAGCCGGTGCCTAACAGCCCGCCGCGCGTCCGTGCCTACCCACCAAGCATAGTCCACCACGGAAACGGAGACCCCGGCCGCCGCGAGGCGGTCTGCTAGCCCTGCCCGAGCTGGAACCACGGCGCGAACCTGGTGTCCCTTCGCCTGAAGCCCACGCGCCGCTTCGACGAGGCACAGCTCTGCGCCGGCGAGGCCCGGTTCATGGGAGAGCCAGAGAATCCTCATCCGGTAGAAGCCTTGGCGAACCTGACCCGGCCCCCGATGCAGCCGACGGCCGCTTCGCGTCCGCGGCTGATCCGGGGCAATCCCGCTCCATTCTCCGGGGCCTGTCCCGACCGTTGGACAACTACTACTGACGCTCTCATCTCGCGCGCTCCGCCTCCCGCCAGCTTGGGCTCCGTAACCGGGTATCTCTCGCGGGAGCGAAATGGTACAGTTGGAAATCCTCGTTCATATAGACGAGCGCGAACTGCTCCGGGTGCCCCTCAACGAGCCGCCGAAGCGGCTCCCCTTCTTCGCGCAGGACTCTTGATGAATGTTCCGGCCCTACCAACGCATAGCTTGCGCGGATCTCTCCGAAATGGCGCAGGACGCTGTCGTCGTCCGCCTCTGGGCAAGGAGAGGCCTGGCGACCCGTAAAGAGCGCAAGAGCCCTGGGCTTGATGAACACGAGGACGTCCCGCTGATCCGTGTGATCACGCACGTACCGGAAGACCTCCTGGCACGCCGGCGTGCCGATCCCCTGTTCGAGAGGCCTCCGCAGCATCTTCGTGTACCAGACGGCATAACCCCCAAGGAGAACCACGACCAGAATGAGGGCGACGGCCCTGCCGCTTCGACCCAGCCGGCGCTGAACCTGGACCAAGCCCGAGCACCAGTAGAGCATGCAAAGCGGGACTACGGGGATCAAATAGCGCTTGTCGTGGAAGGACCAGACAAGCAGCGACGCGACATAGAGAACGAAGAAGACCTCGAGAGCGGAAACGCCCCGGCGGCAGCGCCACAACAATCCGATCAACGCCAGGCCCAGCGCTCCTGCGCGCAGGAGGAGCTGCACGAACCCCTTGTGGCCCTTCCAGAGACCCCGGAGCTCGTTCCAGTAGACCTGCAGGTTGCCCAGGATGACGCGAAGGTCAAACTGTGACTGCTGGACATAGCCTTGATCCGCCGGAAGCCAGAGCCTCTGGAGTTCGAACAGGACGAGGAACACCCCTGCCATGATCCAGGCGGCGCGGCTGACCCTCCGGACCCTGAGGAGGTCGCTTGCGATGATGCTCGCAACGAAAACGACCCCCAGCATGCGCGTCGCGGTGGCGGCGTAGACGCAGACCCCGGCGCCCGCCGCCCATCCGGCCTGCCGCTTCCAGTCCCTCTCGGCTGTCTGAGCCTGCCGATAAACCAGCATCCCGAGGTAGAGCAGGAAGAGGAAAGGGAAATCCGACAGCACCATGTCCTTGTATTCCCACATGAGAGGCTGGAACCCCACGAGGGCAACGAGGGCGAGCGGGTAAGGGGAAGGTAGCTCCTTGCGGAACAGCAGCCAGACCATTGCCAGGGACGCTGCGAAAAAGAGAATCACTTCCACCTTCATGGCTGTCAGATCCAGTCCAAAGGCCCAATACACTGGCGCGAGTAGCAGCGGGAACCCTGGCGGAGCCCTGTCTATCTGCGGGCGCGCGGGATCCTGGATCAGGCCGATGTCGGCGTAGGGGCGTCCTTCCACGATGTTCTTCGCGTGGTGGATGTAGAGCGCGAAGTCGTCTCCCCAGTCGTGCCCATCCCGCAGCGTGGCGAGATAAAAGGCTGCAACGGCCAGCATCAGCGCCGCTGCGAGCGTATTGGCAAGGGCACTCCTGTGCTGCGACTGGCCGGAAGGGAGCCCGGGCGCTTGCTGAAGCAGGTCGGCTCGCCCGCTGGTCATGGGGACATTCAGTGCCTCAGCGCCCCCGAGTCAGCCACCAGACTAGCCGAGGCGGCAAAGGCCCGTGAGGCGCTCTCGATCGGCAAGGCCGCGAGGCTTCATGCGGGACCTGTCGAGATCGATGACGAGCATCTCCTCTTCGAAGATGTCCGCGCTCGGTCGGCCTGGACGAGGAGAGCGGACGGCGAGGATGTTGCCGAGGTTCAGGTCCCTGTGGACCAACCCGGCATCGTGACACTGCTTGACCGCCCGTGCCGCGCTCCGCAGCAAGCTGCCGGCCTCTTCCGCCGAGGCTTCCCTCAGCGCGTCGGCCAAAGGGACGCCTCCTTCCACCTCTCGCGACAGAAGGTAGAGCGCTGCCGCCAATCCCCGCCTCTCGACGATCGCGCAGAGCGGCTCCGAGACCGGGGCGCCTGCCGCGCGCGCCCCGCCGGCTGCTGCGACCTCCGCCACGGCCCGCCGCGCGCTCAGGAAGAGGTCGGGCAAGAGCTTCCCGGCCATGCCTCCCCGGCGGTAGCGTCGAAGCACCGCGGGAGTTCCGTCGCCCAAGACGATCCTCGCCACCCATCCGCGGCCGGATGGCGTGGAGCGGGCCACCGCCGGATCGGAACCAGGCGCTCCGCCGCCCCGTTCGAGGATCGCTTCAGGTCCCGCTCCGACGGAGACGGCGACGAGCTCCGCGATCCCCTCCTTCACAAGGAGGCTGAGGTGGGCGGACCGTCGCCAGCGGAAGGCTTCTCGCAAATCTTCTCTAATCGCCTTTTCACCGGAGGCGTCCGGCCGGCGGTTGCCACCAATCATCATGCTGCGTCCAGCCTGCGGGAGAGCACTCGCTCGTAAACCTCTTCCGTGCGCTCCACCATCCTCTCCGCGGAGTAGTCGAAGACCTTCTCGCGGGCGCGTCGGGCGAGCCGCTCGCGCAGCTTCTCATCGCCGGTCAGCGCTTCCAGCGCCTCGCGGAGGCGGGCCGCATCGCCCGGAGGGACGAAGAGCGCTCCATCCCCCTCGCCGGCGATCTCCCGGACCCCCTCCAGATCGGTGGCGACGAGAGGCACCCGGCTCGCCATCGCCTCCTTCACGACAGCAGGAGATCCCTCCCCAGAGACCGAGGGGAGGACGAAGACATCCAGAGCCGCCATCACTGCAGGGATGTCACGGCGGAATCCGGTGAAATGCACCCGGCCGGCCAGCGTGGCGGAGCGCGCTTGCTCCTCGAAGTCCGATCGCAAGGGGCCTTCCCCGACCAGCACGAGATGCGCATCCGGCTCGTTCCGGAACAGCTCCCCTGCCGCCTCGAGAAGGAACCGGTGCCCTTTGTGCGGCACCAGTGCCCCGACCGAGCCCACGAGCAGGCAGCCTTCGGGAACGCCGATCTCCTTGCGGAAGCTCCTTCCTGCGGATTCCCGCGGACCATCGAACAGCGACAGATCGATGCCGCTGTGGATCACGGAAACGCGGCGAGGGGAAAGGCCTTCGGCCAGGAGGACCCAGCGCACCCCATCGGCCACCGCGATGACGTGGTCGACGCGGAAGCTGTATTTCAGACGGGCCAGCGGGTTGCGGCGCAGCGAGAAGGAGACCCGCCGCGTCAGCACGACGGGGGGACGGCGCCGGGCGGGAAATGCGACAAGCCCGGCGAGGGTGCCGAGAGTGACGGCGTGAGAGCTGTGGTAGTGCAA
>QHYA01000235.1 GCA_003223995.1 Acidobacteriota bacterium
CTCCAATCCCCCGTATGCAGCGAGACCGAACAGCGACCCGGCGAGCAGAAGCGGGAGCGGGTCGGACCGGGTGGCGCGCGCCTCTCCGGTCGACTGGAAGAAGGCGAATGCGAGAACCCAGGCCGCTGCGGCCGTGAGCTTCTGGATCAGGTAGTTCCAGTCCATGACGGAGGCGCGGAGGGTGATGGCGCCGGTTGCGACGGCGAGGCCGACGATCCATGCCACCCGACCGGCGGAGGAGAAGCGAGGTGGTGGAGCGAGAGGCGACAGAAGCACGAGCAGGCCGTTCGGAGCCTCCTCCTCCCGTCCCGCGTTGATCCGCAGCGCCGCGCCGCCGAGGGCGGAGGCGACACAGATTCCGCACAGCAGCGCGAAGAGGTCGGCCCTCGCCCCCGAAAGCGAGACCGCGGAAAGGATCAGGCCCCGGACGGCGGCGAAGCCGGCCGCGGCCGCGAGCACGACGCACAGGAGAAACTCCAGCGGCGCCGGATTCCTCGACATCCCGGCGAGCGACCGCGCGAGGCACACCGAGACGAATGCGCCGAGAAAAACGACCATGTGGGAGACGAGAGAAAAGCCAAGAGAGGCGATCCTCTCGGTCGCGCTGAAAGGGGGCTCCGCCGCCGAGCGCGAGTGGAGCCAGGTGAGCACGAAGTAGAGCCCGGACAGGAACACCGCCGCCTGAATGGAGGCCAGAAACGCGGGCCAGTCGTGCCCACTCGCGGATCTCACCCGTCTGATCGCCGGCCAGCAGGCCAGCACGTCGATGACGCACAGCGCCAGCAGGGGCAGCAGCGTCAGCAGGCTTGCGAGGTAGCTCCAGGAATCGTTTCGCAGCGAAGGAAGCAAGGGATGAAGGGCCAGCCAGAACCCGGCCACCGCCCCGAAAAGCGCGAAAGCCCACGCCGCAGCTCTCGTTGGGGTCCGGAAGTCGCCGCGAATCGTCGCCAGGGCGGAGGCGAACACCGGCCAGAAGAGAAAGTGGTGCAGCCGGGCGAAGGCGGTCACCCAGCCGAGAAGGTGGAATTCGATCAGCTCATGGTAGGTGAACGGGATGTACACCAGCAGACAGTAAAACGAGGTCAGCAGCACATAGGCCCCGAACAGGAGCCTAGCCGCCAGGAATGAGGTCCTGCTCGCGGCGCTCATTCCCCCTCCACGGCATCGAGAAGACGCCGCCGCCGCGCCCCGAGAGACCGGTTTCCGGGGTCGAGCTCGAGCGCGCGGCCGTAGAGGCGGATCGCTTCCGACTTGCGGTCCTGCTGCTCCGCGATCCCGCCGAGAATCACGTAGAAGTCAGGATCGTTTCTGGACTTCGCGGCCCCTTTCTCGAGGTACCTTCTGGCGGCGCCGAGATCCCCGGCCGCTCTGAGGATCATCCCACCCAGCAGAAGCGCGTCCGTGTTGTCGGGCCAGCGCCTGACGATGCGCTGGAAGTCTCCCTTCGCATCTTGGAGCCTGCCGAGCCGCAGCTTCGCGCGCGCCAGGCCGATCGCCAGATCCGCATAGCCGGGGGCGAGGGAGGCGCCGCGAGCATAGAGGTCGCGCGCCTCGGTCAGCCGCCCTTCCCGCTCGTACGCCTTTCCCAGGAAGAAGAGAGAGTCGGGATTCGAGGGATCCAGCGCGAGACAGCGCTCGCTGGCGTCGAGCGATTCCTTCGCCATCCCCACCTTCTCGTAGGCCTGGTTGATGGCGGGGCACGCCTCGACGGGAGTCGGAGCGACGAGCAGGAACTGCTCCCACGCCGCGGCCTCGTCCCGGTATCTCCCCATCCGGTGATGGATCCTCGCGAGCTGAGCGAGGTAGATGTGGTTGTCCGGAAACGCCTCGTGCAGCCTGACCGTCGCCTCGAGAGCCTTGTCATCCTGCTTCTCCTCCAGAAGCACACGGCTGCGGCGATACAGCTCGTGGGCCTCCTGCGGGACGAGACCACGCGGAGGCTCGGTGCCGACCGTTGCGACGGGAGGATCGACGACGAGGAACCAGAAGAAGAGGAATCCGACCGCCGCCGTCGCGGCGGCGCGCAGTGGCGCTCGCTTCATCTCCGGGGAGTTTACCCCCGCCCCCTCCGGAGGACGGGCGGAGAGCCCAGACCCCACCTCCCTCGGGAGAACGGGGTGGCGAGTTCCGTCTCCCGGGGTCTCCAAGGTGGCCGTCCGCGAGCGACCCGCGGGCGCGGAGCCTGTTGGCTAGAACTTGAGAAACGCCGCCGCCCCAAGGGTCGTCTTGCGCACCCTCCCCTGAACCAGACGCTCCTCCCGTGCGTAGCCTCCGGTCAGATCGATGCCCCACGAGGGGCGCACGGTGAGGTAGAGCTCCGAGAAGAAGCTCTTGGAACCGAGGACGCCGATTTCCTCGATCGTCCGGATCTCCTCTTTCGACGCGCCGTGACCGTAACGGAGCTCGAAATAGTCGGTCCCGCCTCCAAGGAACCTCCTTCCGGAGAGGAAATAGCTGTGAGAGGTGCCCACCGAGCAGGGCTCCGATGACAGCTCGCATCGCTTCCCGTCCCCCGGCGTGAGGTAGACGCGTCCGGTGAACAGCCAGTTGCTCCAGTACTTCCCGATCGACCCCGTGTAGACGTCCACGCCGCTGCGGAACCCGAGTCTTCTATAGCCTGCCGACGCTTCGACCCCGGGCCCGAAATCGGCATAGATGTCACCCATCAGGCGATAGTGGGGATAGATGCCGTAGCCGGGAGAGTACCCGGCGTTGAGGAATCCGTACACCCCCTTTGCCAGAGAGGGATAGAAGTCGATCTCACCCATGTCGTCGGCCTGTCCGAAACGATTGGCATGGGAGTAGCGGCCGATGACCGAGCCGACCGGAGTCGCGCGCTTGAGAGCAACCCCGGTCTCGTGCCAGGTGTCTTGCCCGTTGCTGAACCAGTCGTTGGAGTTGAAGAACCGGACCTGCCAGGAGGCCAGGCCCTCTTGAATCCCCTTCCTCAGCTTGCTTGCCTGTGGATCACCGGGCTGGAGATGATCGAAACGGTCGAGGTCCACGAGGGCCTCCTTCTCCCGCCCCAGCGCGTGCAAGGCCCTCGCATGCTGGTAAGTCAGGCCGGAATCGTCGGCGTGGCGCGCCAGCCCATCACGGGAAAGCGCCTCGGCCCGCTCGGGGTTCCCGGACCACAACTCGACGTTGATGAGAGCCGGAAGCGCATCGCCGTTATCGGGCCGCCTCTGGAGAACACGCTCCAGCTCCTTCCGGGCCTCGTCGTATCTCCCCTCCCAGGAGAGGACGGTTCCGTAGAGAGTCCGCGCGTCCTCGTCGTCGGGGGCCTCGGCGAGCCTGCGCTGCAACATCTCGAGCGAGGCTCGCCTCTGCCCGCTTCTCGCCAGCGCTCTGGCCATGGCGACGACATCTTGCGAGCCTCCCAGGACGGAGTGCGCCCCGGTTCCGGAACGCCGGTCCTGACCGACCGCCTGCGCGCCGGCCACCGCCAGGAAAGGGGTGACGAACAGCAGAGCCAATCCGAGCACGCGCAACCTGGCGGGCCACCCGC
Organism: Acidobacteriota bacterium; assembly: GCA_003223995.1. Taxonomy (GTDB): domain Bacteria; phylum Acidobacteriota; class Polarisedimenticolia; order QHYA01; family QHYA01; genus QHYA01. Next base: position 3,509 of record QHYA01000235.1, read on the forward strand.
CGCGGCTCCGTCCCGGACGTTGGGTCACTTGCACGCTCATTTTTCCTCCACGACTCTCGCCCGCTCACGCTCGATCACCGGCTCTTTCCGCTTCCTCTCGGGGAAGCCGGTCCGATCCATCTTTCCCCACTTCCTGCTCCCTCGCAGGAAATCGTAGAACGATCGGACCTTGAACAGGGCGAGCATCTGGCGATAGCCAAAGTTCTCGAGAACACCGAACAGCAGCAGCCTGAAGAGGTCCTCCCAGGAGGAGTAGCGCCGGAACGAGATCTCCTCGAGAAGGATCGCCGCAAGCGAGAGAAAGACTCCATAGAGGATGGCCACGGCCAGGAACAGCAAGAAGAAGCCGGGGTTCAGGATCCCGAGGAACCACGACAGCAGGACAGCCGCGTAGCCGACCACCTCCACGAAAGGACCGAGCATCTCGAAGAGAAAGAAGTACGGCATGGCGACCAGGCCGAGGATGCCGTAGCGAGGATTGAAGAGCATCGTCTTGTGCCGCCACAGGCTCTGCAGGAGCCCCCGGTGCCAGCGGTTCCTCTGGCGCTGGAGGACCTTCAGAGTCGCCGGAGCCTCGGTCCAGCAGACCGGGTCCGGAACGAAGACGATCCGGTACGGCCGGCGCTTGCGGCGCATGTGCTCGTGGAGGCGGACCACCAGCTCCAGGTCTTCCGTGTCCGTCGAGCGCTCGTAGCCGCCGATCTCGATCACCTCGCGGCGCCTGTAGAGCCCGAAGGCCCCGGAGATGATCAGCAGCGACCTGAGGACGGACCAGCCCACGCGCCCCGTCAGGAAGGCGCGCAGGTACTCCACCACCTGGAAAACCGCCAGCCCGCTGCGGGGAAGAGCAACCTTGTTCACCCGACCCTCGCGCACCTCGCAGCCGTTGACGATCCGGACGATCCCCCCGACGGCCACCGTCTCCTCCGGATGCTCCATGAAGGGTTTGACAACCCGCAGCAGCGCGTTGTCCTCGATGATGGAGTCCGCGTCCACCGAGCAGAACAGAGGGAACCGCGAGACGTTGATGCCGGCGTTGAGAGCGTCCGATTTCCCCCCCTTTTCCTTGTCCACGATCAGCAGGTTCGGGTGCTCGAGCGAGGCGTAGGTCCCGCGGACGGGGGCGGTCGGAATCGAGCGCCGGTACACGTGGTCGATCCGCCGCATCTCGAACGCCTCGACGACCCGCTCCAGCGTGCCGTCCGTCGAACCATCGTTGACCACGATGACCTCGAACTCGCCGAAGTTGACCATCTGGAGCGACCGGACTGTCTGGACGATGGTCTTCTCCTCGTTGTGCGCCGGAACGAGGACGGAGATCGGCCAGGTCATCTCGGACTGCATGATCTGCTGGTAGTCGCTGAAAAAGGTGCGGCGGACGAAGTACCAGATCTCCCGCAGCGAGACGAGGAACAGGAGAAGGTAGATGGTGTTGAGGACGAGGAAATAGAACAGGACGAAGTAATTGAAGTCGATGACGAGGTCCGTGAGCAGCAGCTTCAAGCCCTGCATCGGTTCCCCCTTCAGGCTCGCGCGCCGCTGGCGGGCGCCGCCTTGCGCAGGATCCCGGCCAGTGTCTCCCGCACGCTCTCGAATCGATGCACGCGCGAGAGCTCCTCGAGGCGATCGACACGCCCCATCTCCGCGATCCTGGAAACGACCCGGCGTGCCAGAGTCGCCTCCTCGTCCGCCCGGCAGAGCTGATCGACGTAGCGGTCAACGAGTCCCGTCTGCTGGAGCATGAGCACGGCCTGATGACGGGCATAAATGTCGGGCGAATCGAGCACGTCGAGCAGGGTCCTCGTCCCCGTCTCGCCCAGCTCGATCAGGGCCTGGGCGGAGTTCGACCGGACCCACCACTGGCGGTCCCTCAATCTCAGCGCGAGCGCCGGGGCCGAGTCAGGGACCCTCAGCCTGCCAAGCGCCTTGGCCGCCATGGCGCGGACGGGCCATTCGGGATCTTGCATTGCCTCCAGCAGCGAGCGGTACGCCGTGGGATCGCCGATCTGTCCGAGGGCGTGCGCCGCCCGGGCGCGGACGTCCGGGTCTTCGTCCCGCAGGCGCTGCTCGATGAAACTCGCCGAGCCGGGACGGCGCAACCTCCCGAGGATGTCCAGGGCGGCCACGCGCGCCTTCGGGGCCAGGTCCGGATACGAGCGGATCAGCTCTTCCTCCGCCTCGCTGCCCATGTTGGACAGGATCTCCGCCACGCGCATGGTGGACCAGCGGGAGGGCTCGGAAAGAGCGGCGATCAGAGGGCGCACGGCCAGCGTTCCTCTGATCTGCCCGAGCGCCCGGCCGGCCCTCAGCCGCACCTCCTCGTCGGGGTCTTCGAGCCTCTTCGCCAGCGGCTCGACGGCAAGCGGGGAGCGGGCCAGTCCGAGTCGCTCCGCCGCCGCTGCCCGCCTCCACGCCGAGCCGGAGCGCAAGCGGCCGATCTCCTCCCTGACCATCCCCAGTTGCTCGAGGGCCGACGTGATCCTCTCCATCGCTTCTCCCTTGAGGATGCTCGTGTGCTCGAGCAGCAGCTCGACCACCGCCGCGCGGAGGGAACCCTCTACAGGCATCGGGATGAATCTCTCCAGGGCCCCCTCGCGCGACCCCAGGTAGCGGAGCAGGCCTGGCTCGATCGCGCGTCTCTTGCGGCGCTGGCGTGTGATCCGCCCTTGACGCCAGCTCTTCATCAGCAGGATCGAGAACGTCAGGGAGATCACGACGAGGCCCACGGCCCCGACGACGATGAGAAGAATCTTCTCGTTCATCGCGTTTCGGGAACCTCCCTCGCCATCCCGGGCGGGCTGCCGTCGCCGCTCCGAGGGGGGCTGGCCGTCATCCTCTCGGGGTCTTGCGGGGCGGGCTCATCGTTTTGCAAGCTCGGCTTGGGCGGACGCGGGCAGTGCCTCTCCTGCCCGTGCCGCGCGCAGGGCCCGGCGCACTCGCGCCAGAAGCTCGTGGGCGCCGAAGGGCTTCACGATGTAATCCTCGGCACCCAGGTCGAATCCCCGGACGATGTCTTGCTCCTTGTCGCGCATCGAGACCATGATGACCGGGATCGCCTTCAGGATCGCATCCCTCTTCAGCTCTCCAAGTATCTCGAACCCATCGTGGTAGGGCATGACGAGGTCGCTGAGAATCAGGTCGGGTCGGTGGCGGCGAGCGAGATCGAGACCTTCGCTGCCATCGACGGCCTTCAGGACGTGATAACCCTTGTCTCCGAGAAGGTTGGAAAGGAAAGTGAGGGTGATCGGGTCATCATCGATCACCAGTACGCTTGCCGACCTCTCTGCCAAGGAACCGACCCTCCTTTCCGTCGTCAAGATTACCTGGACTACTCAGACCACCGGAACAATCATGTGCGTCGCTAAATATAGCTGCCCTTCGCAGCGATGCAATGGGAGGCTCGGGCGGAAGCTCCCGATGCGGGCGCCCTCGTGGGGAGGCGCTTTTCGGCCGCAGGAATCGATCAGGAGCGTACCAGAACACGGCCGCCGCGGCACGATGCAGATTGACAGCCGAGGGAATCGGAGGGCAGACATGCGCCATGAGGAGCTGTACTGGGTCGCGCTGAACCTCCTTCCCCATCCCCTCCAGCAGATTCGCGCCCTTCATTTGCGGCTCGGCTCGCTGGAGGAGCTCGCTCGCTGCGCTCCGAATGATCTGGGCGCCGGAAAGGCCACAGCCCCTCCACCTGCCCTGCAGAGCAGCCGGGGCGGCGATGCCGATCGGCCGGGATGGTGGATCCGCGTGCTGGGCGGCCAACTCGGCCATGCGTCCCCCCGAGTCACGGCCTCGGACATCCCGTCGGGGGAAGGGCTTCTTGAAACGGCACGTTCGGAACTGCGCCTGGCCGAGAGGCTAGGCATCGAGACGATCGTCCTGGGCGACAGACGCTATCCTCCCCTGCTGGCTGCGATCTCGGCTCCTCCTCCTGTGCTGTACGTGCAAGGGAGGGCCGAAACGCTCTTCGCCGTCCCCGCCCCCGGGGGCCTTGCGGGTGAACCCGCAGCGGCCCGCCCGATAACGGCATCATGGTGGTGGGCGGGCGCCCCTGTCCGGTCTCCGACGGAGCCCCCACACGCAGGGCCCGTTTGCCTTGCGGTTGTCGGCACGCGCCGGCCGAGCGACTACGGGCGCATGGCCTCCCGCCGGCTCGGACGCGCCCTGGCCCGGCAAGGGGCGATCGTCGTCAGTGGCCTCGCTCGCGGCATCGACGCCGAGTCGCACCAGGGGGCGATCGAGGGGGGCGGTCTCACAATCGCGGTGCTCGGCGGTGGGCTTGCGGCCCCGGGAGGCGGATTCCCAAGCGAAAACCGCTCGCTTGCGAGGCGGATCCTCCGGGCCGGAGCCCTGGTCAGCGAGTTCCCCCTCGAGACGCAGCCGTTGAAGGGCCACTTCCCGCGCCGCAATCGGATCATCGCGGGGCTGTCAGCGGCCGTCACGGTTGTCGAGGCGGCCTCTAGAAGCGGGGCCCTCATCACGGCCCGTCTGGCCCTCGAAGAAGGACGGGACGTGTTCGCGGTGCCGGGGAGGATCACCGATGCGCAGGCTGCGGGGACCAACGGCCTGTTGCGCGCGGGAGCCGCTGCGGCGCTGGCTCACGAGGAGGACGCGATCGAGGCCCTGCCCGCCTTCTGGCGCGATCTCCTGCCGGCTGCCTCCTCCGAAGGGCCGGCTGCCAGGATCCGCCCGGAGGTACCGACGGATCTGACCCCGGCCGAGCGGTCTCTGATGGCCCTGATGCGGGCTGACGAAACAGTCCCAGTGGACCTGCTCGTCAGCCGGTCGGGCCGGGCTGCCGGCGAGGTCCTCGCCTCCCTCGTGGCACTGGAGATCCGTGGACTTGTCCGGTCTTTGCCTGGGGGTCGGTATCTCCTTCCGCCTTGAGCGTCGTCCCCGTCGTCCCCCATGCCATTTGTTTGACACGGCATGGGTGGTGCATTATGAATGACACGCGCCGAGCAGAAAGCGCGATGGAACCGGCCAAATTGGCGCGGTGCACCCTGAGAAACGGAGAGGGATGACGACACCGGAGAAGTCTCTCGTCATCGTCGAGTCGCCGGCTAAGGCGAAGACTATCAACAAGTTCCTGGGGAAAGACTACGTCGTAAAGGCCTCGATGGGCCATGTCCGGGACCTTCCCAAGAATCGTCTTGGCGTGGACGAGGAGACCTTCCATCCCACCTATTCCGTCCTCCCCTCGAAGAAGAAGACCCTCGCGGAGCTGCGAAAGTCGGCGGAGAAGGTAGCCGCGATCTACCTTGCACCCGACCCCGATCGTGAAGGGGAAGCGATCTGCTGGCATCTCCAGGAGGAGCTGCGCGGAACGCGGAAGAAGTTCTACCGGGTGCAGTTCAACGAGATCACGAAGAAGGCGATCCTTGCGGCGATGAGGAACCCCGGGCAGATCGACTGCCGGAAGGTGGACGCACAGCAAACCCGGCGCATCCTCGACAGGCTGGTCGGCTACAAGATCAGCCCTCTGCTGTGGGAGAAGGTGCGCCGGGGGCTTTCGGCCGGACGGGTGCAATCCGTCGCCCTCCGCATGATCGTGGACCGCGAGCGGGAGGTCCGGGCTTTCAAGCCGGAAGAGTACTGGTCGATCGTCGCCAGGCTGGCCGCGGAGATGCCACCGGAGTTCGAGGCCAAATGCGCTCAGCAGGACGGCTCGAAGATCTCCCTTGGCACTCAGGTCGACGCACAGGCGGTCCTGCGCGCGCTGGAAGGGGCGGACTGGAGAGTCTCCTCCGTCACTTCGAAGGAGAAGCGCAAGAACCCTCCGCCTCCCTTCATCACCTCGAAGCTCCAGCAGGATGCAGCGCGCCGGCACGGATACCCGGTGGCCAAGACGATGCGGCTCGCCCAGGCGCTGTACGAAGGGAAGGACCTGGGCGAGAAGGGGAGCGTGGGGCTCATCACCTACATGCGGACCGACTCCACCCGCATCGCCGATGAGGCCATCACGGCGGTCCGGGACTACATCGCGGCCACCTACGGCCCCGAGTCTCTTCCGGACACCCCCCGCCACTACCGCAGCGGCAAGGACGCGCAGGACGCCCACGAGGCGATCCGTCCGACCTCGCCGGATCTGCCTCCCGCCGCTGTGGCTCCCTATCTGACCCGAGACGAGCTGAACATCTACACGCTTGTGTGGAACCGCTTCGTGGCCTGCCAGATGCAACCGGCCCTATACGACACCACGTCGGTTGACATCGCGGCGGGGAAGTTCCTCTTCCGCGCCAGCGGCCAGGTCCTGAAATCCGCGGGCTGGCTGGTGGTCTATCAGGAACAGGAGGAGACCGTCCTCAAGGCTGATGAGAAGGAGGGAGAGAACGAGATGGCCCTTCCTCCGCTCAGGGAAGGGGATATACTTCGGCCCCTCGCGATCACGCCGCACCAGCACTTCACCCAGCCGCCACCCCGGTTTTCCGAGGCGTCCCTCGTGCGGGAGCTGGAGGAGAACGGTATCGGCCGCCCGTCAACCTACGCGTCGATCCTCCAGGTCCTGCAGGCTCGCGAGTACGTCGACAAGGAGAAGGGACGATTCTTCCCGACCGCTCTCGGCGAACTGGTCACGGACCTGATCGTGAAGTCCTTCGGAGATATCGTCCAGGTGGAGTACACGGCGCGGATGGAGGGGGAGCTGGACGAGATAGAGGAAGGCAAGCTTCGTTGGACGGACGCTCTGAGGGAGTTCTACGGCAAGTTCAGCGTGGATTTGGACCGGGCGAAGGTCGAGATGCCCGACGTGAAGCGCCAAGAGATCCCGACCGACATCATCTGCGAGAAGTGCGGCAAGCCGATGGTCCGCAAATGGGGCCGCTATGGAGAGTTCATCGCCTGCTCGGGTTATCCCGAATGCAAGAACACACGGGAGATGGCTGCCGCTTCCCATGCGCCGCCTGAGGCGGCGGCGCCCTCCGGGGCCACCGGCGCCCCCTCCGGCGTGAGCGCGCCCGCGGCACAGCGCGGCGGCAGCGGACGGCGGGGCAGATCCTCCGCGGTCCCGGCTGCCAAGGCTGGAGCCGACAAGGACGCCGGAGACGATCCCGCGGGGGCCCCGCCGGCTCCCGTGGAGGTGGCCGGCGCCGAGCTGAACGAAACCTGTCCAAAGTGCGGCTCACCGATGGTCGTCAAGCGAGGCAGGTTCGGCCAGTTCCTGGCCTGCTCCGCCTACCCGCGATGCAAGACAACGCGACGGCTCCACATCGGCTCCGAGGGGCAGCTCGAGGCGCGCCCCGACGTCCCGCTCGACGAGAACTGCCCCCGCTGCGGCAAGGGGCTGGTCGTCCGAAACGGACGCTTCGGAGAGTTCACCTGCTGCTCCGACTACCCCACCTGCCGCTACATCAAGCTGAAGGAGACCGGGGTGGCTTGCCAGCGCGAGGGCTGCGGCGGGAGCATCGTCGAGCGAAAGAGCCGGCGGGGGAAGACCTTCTTCGGCTGCGACCGTTACCCCGACTGTGATTTCGTGCTCTGGAACCGGCCGCTCCCCCGGCCCTGTCCCTCCTGCGGCGCTCCCTATCTGGTCGAGAAATTCACGAAACGCGAAGGGCGGGTACTGCTCTGCCAGTCAGAGGAGTGCGATTTCCGCCAGGCCGGCGTCGAGGAGACCGCCGAGCACGAAGAACCCGCCGCTGTGCCGCAGTAGCCCATTTTCAACTCACCTTGCTCACGTGACACCGCAGCGCCCCGCTGCCCTGCTCCGCCCGATTTGGTCTCGCTCCGCAAGCGACGCCCGATCAGCGCCCGGATCGAGCTTGTGCTCTGGTATCGCGCCATCTGCCATGTGGCAAGGGCGAATGCGCGCGGGTCGGACTCTGCCTTCAAGAAATCCCGCCTTGACCGATAATCATCTCAGTAAGTGCTAGCAACACAGCAGCAGCGAGGCGCCGGCTGTGGCGGAACCACGCAAGAACCTGACCTCGCTTCTCGATGAGCTGGCTCGTAGGCCGGACCGCCCTGCCTTTGCCCTGCGAACCCCCTACCGCCGCTTCACCTGGACCGCCGGGGAGACCCACAGGGCGGCCTTGGCTTTCGCTGGACGGCTGAGAGACTCAGGTCTGCTCCCGGGCGAGCGTGTCCTCATCCAGGGGCCGAACTCTCCCGAATGGGTCGCCGCCTTCTTCGGGATCACGGCTGCTGGCTGCATCGCTGTGCCGCTCGACGAGAGCATCCCGCCCGATCTCTTCCACCGCATCGCCGCCAAGGTCGAGGCGAAGCGGGCCGTCGTCGCCTCCCGAAGATCCGGCGAGTTGCAGGGGAACACCCTTGTGGTCGACCTTCTCGAATCCCTCCACCGGCTTCGCGGAGAGGGCATTCCGACCGCCTTGCCACATCAGGCCGAGCCCAGCGACACGGCCGAGATCGTCTTCACCTCCGGCACCACAGCGGAGCCGAAAGGGGTCGAGCTGTCCCATGCCAACCTTCTAGTCAACCTCGCGGGGATCGAGCGCGGCTTTCTCAGGAGGGAGTGGTACCTCCGGTGGCTTCTCCCTTTCCGGCTGCTCTGTCTCGTTCCTGTCACCCATCTGTTCGGCCAGTCGGTCGGCATCCTCATCCCGATCCTGTTCCGATCCACCTCGGTCTTTTCCTCCACGCTCCAGCCGATGCGGCTCCTGCAGTTCATCCGGAGGGAAAACCCGCTCGCGGTCCTGGCGGTGCCCAGGACCCTCGGAGCCCTTTCCGAGGCGGTCCTGAGAGAGCTGGACCGCCGGGGGCGCCTGCGACGATTTCAGGGGAAATACCGCGGCTGTGCGGGAAGGAGCGCCCTCTGGAGAACGCTTGCGACGCGGGACATCCGGCGCGTCCTGGGATGGCGGAGCTGGATCTTTGTTGTCGGTGGAGCCCCGCTCGATCCGGATGTCGAGGAGTTCTGGGCGCGCTGCGGGTTCGCCGTGGTGCAGGGCTACGGAATGACCGAAGCGGCGCCTGTGGTCACGATCAGCAATCCTCTCGAGGGGGTGCGCGGGACGATCGGACGCAAGATCGGCAGGCAGGAGGTGCGGCTGGCTCCCGACGGGGAGATCCTCGTCCGGGGTCCGAACGTGATGAAGGGGTATTACTCCGATCCGACCGCCACACACGAAGTCCTCGGGGACGGCTGGCTGCGCACCGGCGA
>QHYA01000236.1 GCA_003223995.1 Acidobacteriota bacterium
CGGTGATCCGCACCGAGTCCACCGACGCGGTATGGCTTCCACCCGAGGCCTGCACTGTCGAGAGCGCGGCACCAAAGCTGGAGCCATTGATGTCGGACGCCGTCCATGAATCGCCCCACAGATCCGAGGAGCCGCCGTAGGACACGAAGGTGTCCGTCGCCGGCCAGCCAGCGCTGCTCTTCTTGTCCGTCGTGCCGATCGTTCCACCTTTTACGACACGAATGGCGTTGTCGATGATCGTGCCCGATGTGGCATTCTTGTATTCCCACTCAACCTGAATGCCCTGGATCAAACTGTTCGATGGAAGCGAGAAGCCGAAACCCGTGCACTTCAGGAAGTGGGACGCGTCGTTGTTACCCGAAAATGCCGCGGTGGAATAGGCGTTGTCACTGGCCTGCGCGTTGGCAGGAGTCGACCATGTGAACGTACCGATGCCCGTGGCGTCCACACACGTCCCCGCCGAGCTCTTTGTCACGGTGTTGGCCGCTGCCGGGCTGGCTGCCAGGAGGCCGAGGAGTGCCAGCGCCACCGTCGCGACGGTGCGGTGGACCGGTCCCAGAGGAGAATGAACAGTCGTCGCACTCGAGGTCGGTCGGCGGTGTGTGATCCGAGTCATCGTGTCTCCCCTGTGCACTGCAAACGCGTTGTCCGGGTAACGATCCCCCGCCAGATGGGCAAGAGGGCGGCGCAGCCTCCCCTATCAGACGTGGCCTTCATGCCTGTCGCTGTATTCCTCCCGAAGGACACAGCGCCGAGCCCCGAGCTTCTGCTAGAGGCCGGAGTGTTTCTTGCAGCCGAAAAAGTCCTGGGCTATCGCTTCGATAAGCTAGGTTCCGCTTTGCAGGTAGTCAAAGTGGGGGGCTGAGTTACATACTTGCGAAAGCTTTGGCCGCGTTCAGGAAAGTTCAGGAACGCATCGGAGTGGGAAGGGCAAGGTCTTGCTGTATAGCGACGGCGAGTGACAACTGCGGGGGAGAAGAGGAGAGCGTAGCTGCCGGGCCATGCCCAGCGTGCATCGGGCGAGGATCGCTCCCGGCGCGGGCCTCAGCCGACGCGGCTACCGAGCATCATCCGCGAAGCCCCCTCTCGTCCGAAAAATACACCCGAGAGAGCCGTCGCATTGCGTTTGGGGGCCGCGAGGCCGCGAGAGGGGAGGCGTGCTTGGGACCGCGAAGAGCGATCGGCTCGGTAACAATTCCGTAACCGCGTCCCGCCTGAGACCGTACAGATCGAGGGGCCTTCCTGCCGGTGGACGGGAAGGCCCCTCGCGTCTTGTTGCTCGGACTGAACCGCTCAGACCTTCCTGGCGTGGTCCTCACCGCAGCAGCCGCCCTTGGAGTTCGCCCAGTCCTTCAAGATCTTGAGGGCTCCGGGCGTTTTCGCGACGGTCGTGATGGTCCCGCCGTCCTTGGTCATCTCGATCTTCGTCGTGACGTCCTTCATGCCGAGGGGGCACTGGGGACACGGGGGGCAGCCTTCCCCCTTCAGGTGCGCACCGAGGTGCTCCTGGATGTGCTTGACGGCCTCGGGGTTCTTGCCGTGGAGCGTGACGACCGCTCCGTCGGAAGTGATCCTCGCGTCCTTCGTGACGCCGTTCATTAGGGAGCAATGCTCGCCCATCGCCCCGTCGACCTTCGCCGCCTCGCTTCCGTGAATGCAGCCCTCGCCGGCCCACGCGGCTCCACTCAGCGCCGCGGCCGCGATCGCCGCCAGCAGTGCCTTGCCTCTCAGGATCCTTCTCATGCGTGTCGTCCCTCCTGGAAACGGGTTCACCGGCCCACCCCCCTCATGGAGCTGAAGCCGACCCGGAACTACCCAAGATACCTGAGGTCGCTTCCGCGCGCCAGATGGAGGGAGCGGCCACGATCGGCCACCACCCCGGTAGGCGAAAATGTGCGAAACTCTCCCCGCGGACGGCCCAGCGGCGCCTGTTCCCCCGGGCGCGGACCATGCGGGGAGAGGATCCGCAGGCTTTCCACCCGTATTGTCAGAAGGAAATCCCATGGTGAAAAAGAAACGACGGCAAGGCAGCACTCACCAGAAGAAGGCGCGGCGGGGGGCGGGCCGATCTGTCCCGGCCAACCCCGGCCGCGGCGTGCGGACGGACTCCCACCCCCTGGCGATCGTGGGCATAGGGGCATCGGCCGGCGGTCTGGAGGCGTTCACGAGACTGCTGAAGGCCCTGTCGCCCGACACGGGCATGGCCTTCGTGCTCGTGCAGCACCTCGATCCGAAACACGAAAGCCTCCTGCCCGAGTTGCTGTCGAAGACGACAAGCATGCCCGTCACCCAGGTCAGCGAAGGCGTGACGTTGCGATCCAACCACGTCTACGTCATCCCGCCGAACGTGGACATGGCCCTCGAGAAGGGCGCCCTGCACCTGACGCGCCGCACCCAGACACACGGACAGCACATGCCCATCGACCGGTTCCTGCGCTCGCTGGCCACAGACCGGAAGAGCCGGTCGATCGGCGTGATCCTGTCCGGATCGGCCTCCGACGGCACCCTTGGGCTGACGGCGATCAAGGCGGAGGGCGGCATCACGTTCGCGCAGGACGCGGAGTCGGCCAAGTACGGGAGCATGCCTCACAGCGCCTTGGCGGCAGGGGTCGTCGATTTCGTCCTTCCCCCGGAGAGCATCGCGAAGGAGCTGGCAAGGATCGGCCGGCACCCCTTCGTACAAGCTGGACCGGCTGGAGGACTACCTGGCCTACCTGCAGTCCCACCCCGCGGAGGCCCAGGCCCTCCACGAGGACATCCTGATCAGCGTGACGGGTTTCTTCCGGGAGGCCGAGGCGTTCGAGGCCCTCACGACGATCGTCTTCCCCTCCATCGTCAAGGGCAGATCACCGGGCGATGCGATCCGGGTGTGGGTGGCCGGGTGCTCCACAGGTGAGGAGGCCTACTCGATCGCCATCTGCCTGATGGAGTTCCTGAGCTCCTCGCGACACGACCAACCCGTCCAGATCTTCGCGACGGACGTCAGCGACGCGGCCATCGAGACGGCCCGCGCGGGCACCTATTCTGAAAACATCACGCCGGACGTCTCACCGGAACGCTTGCGGCGGTTCTTCTCAAAGGTGGACCGCGGCTATCAGATCAGCAAGCAGGTCCGCGACATATGCATCTTCGCCAGGCAGGACCTCACGCGGGACCCACCCTTCTCACGGCTGGACCTGATCAGCTGCCGCAACGTCCTCATCTATCTCGGTCCGGTGCTCCAGAAGCGCGTCATCCCGATCTTCCATTACGCGCTCAAGCCGACGGGATTCCTGCTGCTGGGCAAGTCCGAGGCCGTCGGATCGTTCTCGGACATGTTCGCGGCCCTCGACCGCAAGCACAGGATCTACGCCAAGAAGGCGACCCCTTCCCTGCTGCGCACCGACTTCGTGCCGATCGACCTGGCGACCGCCGGGGGCGCGGCCGCCCTTCCCGCCACTGCCACGGCCCGCGACGACCTCGAAGTCCAGCGCGAGGCCGATCGCATCGTCCTCGCCAAGTACGCTCCCGCGGGGGTGCTGGTCAACGAGAACCTCGACATCGTCCATTTCCGCGGGCGGACCGGCGCCTACCTCGAACCAGGGTCGGGACAGCCGAGCCTGAACCTCATGCGAATGGCCCGCCAGGGGCTCTCCTTGGAGCTGAGGACGGCAATCCAAAAGGCTCGCCGGAAGGGGGAGCCTGTTCGGAAGGAAGGCATCCAGCTCGACAGCAGCGGCCGGAACCGGATCGTCAGCATCGAGGTGATCCCTCTGAAGGTGCGAACCGGCGGCGGGCGCTACCACATCGTGAACTTCGAAGAGGCCGCCTCTGCCCCGGAAAGAAAGGCCGCCGTGATCCGGCCAGCGAAGCTCCGGGCGCCCGACCGGGAGATCGAGCGGCTGAAGAAGGAGCTCGAGGCCACGAAGGAGTACCTCCAGTCGATCATCGAGGAGCAGAACGCCACGAACGAGGAGCTCAAGTCCGCCAACGAGGAGATTCTCTCGAGCAACGAGGAGCTGTCGAGCACGAACGAGGAGCTGGAAACGGCCAAGGAGGAGCTGCAGGCCACGAACGAGGAGCTCACTACGGTCAACGAGGAGCTTCAGAACCGCAACCTCGAACTGAGCCAGCTCAACAACGACCTGAACAACGTGCTCGCCAGTGCCAACATCCCCATCGTCTTCCTCGGTCCCGACCTCCGCGTCCGCCGTTGCACGCCCATGGCGGAGAAGGCGCTGAACCTGATCCCCAGCGACATCGGCCGGCGGATCACCGACATCAAGCCAAACATCCACGTGCCCGATCTCGAGAAGATGGTCCTCGATGTCATCGAGACGGTCAGCCTCCGGGAGCGTCAGGTCCAGGACTCCGAAGCGTGAAGGGCTGCTCGTGCTCGACGAGCAGCTCCGAGTGAAGAGGGCCAACCGGTTCTTCTACGAGATGTTCCTGGTCTCGCCCGCGGAGACGGAGGGCCGGCTGATCCACCAGCTCGGGGACGGGCAATGGAACATCCCCAACCTGATCGACCAGCTCAAGGACGTGGCCGCCGGCAATGCGCGCCTGGACGGTCTAGAGGTGGATGCCGATTTCCCCGCCATTGGCCGCAAGACGATGATGGTCACGACTCGCGTGCTCGACCAGGAAGGTCCCTTGAACATGGTCCTCCTCGTCATCAGCGACATGACAAAGCGCAAAGCCGCCGAGAGGGCTGTTCAGGAGCTGTCCGGCCGCTTGCTTCGGTTGCGGGACGAGGAGCAGCGCCGCATCGCCCGCGAGCTGCACGATACCACCGCCCAGAACCTCTCCGCCCTCGGGATGAACCTGGCCCTCGTGCAGCGGGAGTCCGAGCGGCTCGGTCCCGAGGCGCGGGCGGCGCTGTCGGAGTGTGTCGCGATCGGTGACCAGTGCTCGCGGGAGGTCCGAGACGTCGCGGCGTTGCTGCACCCGCCGCTGCTGGACGAGATCGGCTTGGCATCGGCCCTGCGGTGGTACGCCGACTCCTTCAGCCGGAGGACCGGGATCAGCGTCAGCGTGAACGTCTCGCCCGACCTGGGCCGTCTTGGGCAGGATATCGAGACGACCTTGTACCGCGTCGCGCAGGAATGCCTCACCAACATCCAGCGACATTCGGGCAGCCCGACGGCCGAGGTTCGCGTCGAGAGGGACGAGCAGGAGATCCGGGCGGAACTGAGGGACGAGGGCCGGGGCATTTCCTCCGACGCGCTCGCCAGGCATGGGGTGGGAATCCCGGGCATGCGGGAACGCGTGCGGCAGCTCGGGGGACGACTTGATATCCGGTCAGACAGCCACGGCACCAGGGTCATCGTCTCCTTGCCTCTAGGGGGCGCTTCCGCGGGAGGCGGAGGCGCGTGATGCCGTCGACAGGTCTCGGGCCAGTCCGCTGATCCGGGAAGGATGATGGCCGCGCTTCGCATCCTGATCGCCGATGACCACGAAGTCGTCCGGAGAGGTGTTCGGGCCCTGCTGGAAGGCCGACCCGACTGGACTGTCTGCGGCGAGGCCTCCACGGGACGGGAGGCGGTGGAGAAAGCGAAGCAACTGGCGCCGGACGTGGTCATCCTGGATATTGGCATGCCCGAGCTGAACGGACTGGAGGCTGCACGGCAGATCCATCAGATAGCGCCCCAGACGGGGGTGCTCATCCTGACCGTCCACGAATCCGAGCAGCTCGTGCGCGAGGTTCTGGAGGCGGGCGCCCGCGGGTACCTTCTGAAATCGGACGCCGGGAGGGAGCTCATCACGGCCATCGAGGCCCTGCGCGGACGCCGGCAGTACTTCACGGCGGGGATCGCGGAAAGGGTGCTCGACGGGTACTTGAGGGGGGACCCCGCCGCCCACTCCGGCCCCCCGGCCGGCGGGCAGATAACGGCCCGGGAGCGGGAGATCGTGCAGTTGCTCGCCGAGGGAAGGAGCAACAAGGAGGTCGCCAGGACCCTGAGGATCAGCCTCAAGACCGTCGAGACCCACCGGGCCAACATCATGCGCAAGCTCCATATCCACACGCTGCCCGAACTGGTCCGCTACGCCATCCGCAACAATCTGATCGAAGCATAGGGCATCGCCCGGCACCGGAGCGGCGGCCCGGCGAAGCTTTTCCGGGCGCGTTTCCATCCCATACAGGAGAAAACCACTGGTCCTCCGGTGTTCACCCGATGCCGCGGCGAGCCCGTTTCCTCTAGGATGAATTCTGTTCCGTTCGCCAGCTCGCATTGCCCCATCCGTCGGATACCCCCTTGCCGCGGCTGGCGGACGGACTGGACCGAAGCTGCGCCGCCCCTTCCAGCGGCGCGGGAGGATGCGATGGAGAGCGGGGCCACTCATACTGTCATCTGCGCTTACTGCAACAAGGACTTCGATCTCTTTGGCGCTGTCTGGTGCTCGCACACCAAAGCACACCAGTCGAAGGTCTGCCCCCACTGCGGACGCTGCCTCTGCACGCATCCTCTCTACACCAACCCCAATTGCTGGAAGGAGGCGCCGATGGGGTTCCAGGCGCAGGGATTCCGGAAGTTGTTCCTGCTCTATATATGAGCTTTCATGGGAACCAGGAGGAAAGCGATGACGAACCAGTCGAAGACCGGCCTCATGGTAGGCGAGTCTGTTGTGGACCGCCCGACGGCGAGCGAAGCAGGCATTACCGAAGATCGAACCAGCCTGCCTGCGAAGACCGTGCAGGACGGCGCGGAAGGGCAGTTTGGCCAACCATTCTCCAGGAGGATCATCTCCCCCCCGCGAGGCCTCCTTCGACACATGCGAATCCTCCCCGAACAGGAGACAGAAACTCGAGAAAAGTCTTCGACAGGGGCGCCATGCCATTCTTCGTTCGCCCTTTGACTGACGTTGCGGCCTGGTAGGCGCGATAAGGCCGCGCTCACGAACCCCACTTCTTCCCGAGGCCTTCCAGGCCGGCCCTCCCCAACTCCTCCGGCGTCATGACCACGCGGAATTCCACATCCGCGTTGAAGCTCAGGAACCATGGCTCGGCGAGAGACGGGATCCGCGAGGGATCGGGAAGGTCAACGACCAGAAGAGCACCGCGGCGCCCCTCCTGCTCCGTGAAATAGCAAGCCTCTGGCTTGGTCCCTGACCGCTGCGTTGAACTGCTCGTGAGCGATCTCTTCCAGGATCTTCGGCAGTTTCCTTCCTGCGGTCCCGGAAGCGTGACGTTCAGCAGCATCCGCATGATTCTCTCCTCCTGATCTTTCGATCATGATCGGTCCTCCCATTCACCGCACGCGCGCGAGGACGACGACGGAGTAGCCCACCGCGGTCCTCTCCCCCGCGTTGTGGTAGGAGTGACGTTGATCGCCCGGGAAAGCGAGGACGTCGCCGGGCTTGAGGCGCCAGGCCTCTCCCGCGGCCCTCAGGGTGATCTCCCCCGTCTCGCACGTCAGATACTCACGCGTGCCGGGTGTGTGCGGAATACCGATCAACGTCGCGCGAGGGGGAATCTCGATCCGGTCCATCTCCATGCCGGGAATGGCATCTGGGAGCAGCCTCCGGACGGCGACGCTGCCGTTCCTGATGCGTGCGGGCAGGGACCCCTCCGCGCGTTGGAAGGATGCGCCGCCGCGCATGGCGGTCGCCTGGCCGCGGGAGAGGGAGAGACCGGCCTGCGAATCGGCCCGGGCTTGTGCCGTCGTGTCGTTGACGGGCTGCTGACGGGGATGCACGAGCGTGAGACGAGCCACCACGAGCTCTTGCTGGCCTTCGCGGAACGCGCCCTTGTCGAGCGCGCACACGCCGCCGCGGCGGCGGCGGGCTACCTGACCCACGAGTTCGGCGACCGCTGCCTCATCCTCGAGGACCATCCGGATCCGCGGAGACGCGACACCCCATCTCCGGGAAGGGACGCCTAGACGGTGTATTCCCGGCTTCCTTCGCAACGAGTGGATCCCCGCCTTCAAGTTGCTGCCCTGAGCTGCTACGCACCGGAGTTCTTCAGCCTCGAGCGGACGCGCTCACGAAAGGCCGCGTCATCCCACTTCTGCTCCCCCTGCCACGAGTCCAGCACGGCCCCGCCGGGGCCGATCAGGTAGGTTCGCGGCACGCGGTAGGAGAGGTCGACTTTTTCGGCGATGCCGCCCGCTGGGGCGTGGTACGAGCGCAGATCCGAACCCACGCGTTTCTGGAACCCCTGGATCTGAGGGCGCGCGTTCTCGTTCTCGACGGAGACGAGGATCAGGCGTCCCCCGGCTTCCTTCTCCACCCCGTCGCGGAAACGGAGGAGGCTGGGAAGCTCGCGCGCGCAAGGGACGCACCAGGTTGCCCAGAAATGGACGAGAGTGGGCCTGTCCACGAGCGAGTCGAGTCCGACGCGCCTACCGTCAGGTCCCAGCACGGAGAAGTCCATCCTGGGACCGGACCGCGGCTCGCTCCCGCGGCAGGTCGCTCCCGTAGGAACGACCCGCGCCAGCTCCTTGGCCATCGCCTGATCGAACCCGTGCTCGTGCGCGTAGAACCATGCATCTTGGACCGTTCCGTCCGGGTCGATGAAGTAGAGGGTTGGAGTCGAGACGGTTCCGTACAGCTCCTCGACCGCGCGGTCGGGATCCTCCAGCACCACCCAGGAGATCCCCTGGCTGCGAAGGTAGGCTTCGGTGACTTTCCGGTGAGAGGGCTCATTCGGCCGCTCCGCCTTGATATGGGTCACGGAGACGACTTCTATCTTCCCCGGGTGCTCCTTCAGCCAGGCGACCAGATGCGGGATCTCGACCTGGCAGTGGGCGCAGGTGGATGACCAGAAGATGAGCATCGTCGGAAGCCCCGAGGACGAGCGGCCCGCGAAGGTGAAGGACTGGTTGCT
The DNA here is from genome assembly GCA_003223995.1 of Acidobacteriota bacterium. Lineage (GTDB taxonomy): Bacteria > Acidobacteriota > Polarisedimenticolia > QHYA01 > QHYA01 > QHYA01. The sequence goes on from QHYA01000236.1 coordinate 8,810, forward strand.
GTTGAACTTCTTGAGCGTGAAGGACGGCGCGCACTTTCCGTAAAGCTCGGTCGCGGGATAATACGGGAACATGCGCTGGATCGTCGGGACGTCGCCACCCGCCGACAGTTTCTTCACGATCTCCTCCGCCGTCGCGTTCGCCGGCTGGACCACCAGCATCTGCCGCCGGTGCTTGATCTTGGCGATGACGAGAGCTCCTCTGGCGTCGAAGAGCGCCACGTTGGGGACATCGGCGACGTTCAGCGCGTTCGATACCTTGAAGTCGTCGTCCACCAGCAGAGGAAGGTCGACCGGTTGGTCCATCATCGAGAAGTTTTCCCAGATCTCCTCGTCTTTCTGATCGCGCCTGCGTCCGGACACGGCGTAGACTTCGAAGGCGGATGCGCTCCCGCGGAAGAAGGGAGTCCACTCCATGAGCGCGCTCTCGGACTGCCGGTAGCCCGGCGCCCAGAAGATGAGAGCCAGCGGCTTCCCCTTCCCGAGGCGCGACTGCAAATCGAAAGGCTCGCTTTTCATCCCGCTCCTCCCTCCGGAAACTCGTCTCAGCGGACCTGCCAGGTGGTAGGGGGCGGCTGGCGGGGGGACCGCGGGCGGAGCGGGGGGCTCGGCCGCTGGTGCCTCCTGGCGGGCCGGAGGGGCGGGGCCCGGAGGGGCTCCCGCCGGAGGGGCGGCCCCTGAAGGAGCTTCTGCCGCAGGCGCCGAGGCGAACAGGGTAACGGGACGGAGGAGGCCCGGCAGCGGCGCCAGCTCGCCCCTCCTCGGACGGGGCGCCAGCGCACGCGAAATGGGCGGATCTCCGCCATCCGCGGTGCCTCCTTTCTGCGTCGGAGCCGGGACGGGTGCGGGAACGCCCGATTCATCCGCCGGCCCCGGGGCCGGCGTCCTCCCGCTCGGGTCCTGTGGGATCGCCGGCACCGTCGGACCCCCCTCGGACTCGATTCTTTCGATCTCCCGGGCGGTGGTTTTCTCCAGCCACGAGCGATAGCCTTTCTGCGCCGCGACTGTCACGCCCAGCGCCACCACGAAAAACCCCAACGCCCAGCGCAGCCCCCGGGGCCACGACCGGAGGTCAGCGAGGGTCCTCCCCAGCAGCGCGAGAGGCGATCGTCTCGCTGCCACGCTCGCCAGGATCGGGATGGAAACGTTCACCGCGTAGAGGCGCATACACCACAGACACAGGAAACCGATCTGCGTCTTGGAAATATAGAAGAGGAAGCCCGACAGCAGCGTGGCCAGGACCCCGATCGAGAAAGCGTATGCGAGGGCCGTCGATCGCGAACGATCCGCCCACGTCAGCACCAGCACGAGGAGGTACGTCGGGACCGCGTAGGCCGCGATCGGGACACCCATCAGCTCCGACCAGGGGCTCGTGTTCACGACGTCGCAGTCGACTGTTTCCGTGTGCGGGCAGTTCGCGAGCTTTGCCGTCGCATCCCCGTAGAGTTTGTTGTCATGGTGCCAGGCGAGGTAGCCGCTCACGCCGAGCCCTCCGGCCAGAAGCGCGCTCAAGAGCAAACGCGCGGCGGTTGCGGCCCAGTGGCGAGGGCTCAACGAGATTGCTTCCGTAGCAATATCCGCATCGGAAAAGTACTAAACCCATTCGGACATCGTCGCAAGAGCAGTCTCCCACAGAGCTCTCTCCGATGTGATGGCCGGAGGCTACCCGCACATGGGCCTCGCTCGTCTGGACGCCGCACGTCTCGCGAATCCGCGCGCGTCGCCGTATATCTCCAGGATCGCGAACGGGGCTTCTGGGTCGGCGACCATCGCGGGCAGGTCGTTTGACGGTGCCGACGCGGAAGTGATAAGAAATTAGGGCTTTCTGGCGGGGGCCTTCCACGGCACGGTAGCATGCTCTTCCATCGGGTCGATTTCCTCATCTTCTTCGCCGTGGTGTGGCTGGTCTACTCCGTCCTGGAGCACCGCTGGCAGAACCGCCTTCTCCTCGCTGCCAGCACGATCTTCTACGGCTCCTGGGACTGGCGCTTCCTCGGCCTCATCTATCTTTCCGCGGTCATCGACTACGCGGCTGGCTGGGCCCTCACCTACCATCCTCGGTGGCGCCGCTGGAGTCTGGCGGCCACGCTCTGCGGCAACCTGGGAATCCTGGGCTTCTTCAAGTACTTCGACTTCTTCACGGAAAGCCTGAACGTCTTCCTCGGGGCGTTCGGGCTCCGGGCGGACCTGCCCACGCTGCACATCATCGTCCCCGCGGGGCTGTCGTTCTACACCTTCCAGACGATGTCCTACACGATCGACGTCTACCGAGGAAAGACGAAGGCCTGCCTCCACTTCCCGACGTTCCTTCTGTACGTCATGTATTTCCCCCAGCTCGTTGCGGGACCGGTCGAGCGAGCCAACAGCCTCATCCCGCGTCTGGAGGCGCGCCGCCGCCTCACCTGGGAGCACGTATCGAACGGCTTCTGGTTCATCCTGCTGGGGCTGTTCAAGAAGATCGCGATCGCCGATCTGTGCGCCGAGCACGTGGACAAGGTCTTCAGCGACATCGGCAACGCCTCGATCCTCAAGATCGCGGGGGCCGCGACCGGCTTCCTGTTCCAGCTCTTCGCCGACTTTTCCGGCTACACCGACATGGCCGTCGGCGTGAGCCTCCTGCTGGGCATCCAGCTCTCCCGCAGCTTCCGCCAACCGCTCCTCTCGACGAGTCTGTCGGATTTCTGGCGGCGTTGGAACATGACCCTGACCGGCTGGTTCCGGGAGTACCTGTACGAGCCGCTGAAGCAGCGACTGCCGGGACAGTTCGGCACCGACGCGACGCTGTTGCTGACCTTCACGCTGATCGGCCTCTGGCATGGAGCGAAGTGGACCTGGGTGCTCTGGGGCGTCCTGACCGGGTTTCTGATCATCGCCGAGCGGTACACCGAGCGTGGCCTGGGCCTGCCGCCCGCGGAGAGCCTCTCGGGATGGAGGCGCGTCGCCTACTCCGGCGTGCGGATCCCGATCGCTTTCTACCTTGTTGCGATCCCCGCCGTCTTCGCATTCCGCCTACCGAGCCTCGGCGAGCTGCCCCCGGCGGCGCCTCCCCTGGGCACGCTCGCGGACCTGCCGCTCGCATGGGAGCGGCTGTTCCCGTGGGTCAACACGTTCGTCCTGCTGCTGACCGTAGAGGCCGTCGGCGAGTGGCGGAAGATCTGGCCGACGCCGGGAGACTTCCACCCCGTCACGCGCTACTTCCTCTATCTGTACATGTGCCTCTCGATTCTCGCGGCCGGGGGAAACCTGGACGTGCCGTATGTCTATTTTCAGTTTTGAGTTCTTCAGGGGCTTCCGCCCGCGCCTTCCCGGCCCCGCCTTCGCGGCGGTCGCGACGCTCGTCTCGATGGAATTGCTTCTGAGGAGCGGCCTCGTCCACGCGCGCTTGAGGACCCCCGCGGGGGTCGTGGCGATCCCGGAGTCGATCCGCCAGCCGCTCCTCATCGGATTCGATCCCAACCCGCTCGTCCCCTCGGAGACCTGCGGCAACCTGATGCGGCCGAACTACTCGGGCATTCTCCGGGGGTCCGATTTCATCAACCGCGTCCACTTCAACAACTACGGCTTCCACGACACCGACTTCGTCCTCGAGAGGAGGAGCCCCGAAGTGCGGGTCGCCGTGATGGGGATGTCGCTGACGGCCGCCGAGCAGGTGCCGGTCGAGGGGACCTGGTTGTCCCGAGTCGAGGCCGGCCTCAACCTCGAAGGACGGTCCGCTCCGGTCAACATCATGAACTTCGGCGTCAACGGACACTTCCTTGCGAACACGAAGGCCGTCCTCCAGAGTGTCGTCCTGCCGTTCCACCCCGACCTTGTCGTCCTCCACATGGCCGAGAGGAACCTCGAGTCAGCGCGGATGGTCAAGGGGCTCCTCTACCGCGGTTACGCGATCCGGTACGTGGATAGCTCGGATCTCCGGATGCACAGGCAGCGCGTGGACGCGGAGCTGACGTCGCTCCAGCACATCCCGATCCGGTACCTGCATCTGGCGCGCTTGTTCTGTCACTTGCGCGGCCGGCGGCCGATCATCCGGAACAACCAGATGAAACAGCTCGGCTCGGATGAGGCGGCTTTCTACGATCGCAAGCCGATCATCCTTGCGATGCGCGATATCTGCCGCCAGGCCGGCGTTCCTTTCACCGTGCTGATGTACGACCGGAAGCCGGACGAGATCCCGCTCGGCTGGTTCGACAAGTGCGGCATCCCCCAGGCCATCGACAAGGACTACATCGAGGTGAACGACAAGAAGCTCTACTGGGCGCGGGACATGCACCTGAACCAGCGCGGCAACGAGCTGTACGCCGAAGCCCTGCTCCCCGTCTTTCGCCGCTGGATCGACACGCTCGTGCTGGGGGGTGCGGCGCCGTCCCTGCGTGCGAACGGCGAGCAGTCGCGCACCACCAAAGCGTTCTGTGGTGCTCCGCCCGGCGGTCCTCCCTCCTGAAGCGCGTCCCGCAAACAGGGCCATCGTCCTCTCCCGCTTCCCTCGCGTCGGGCTGCCGTCAACCTGTGAGAATTCCCGGACGGTAGCTGTCAGGATTTCTGGAACTCGCAGCACGAAGTCGTTCCCTCGAATCGAAACACTTCGAGCAAGGAGCGCGCCAACTCCTTGTGTGTCGTGGAATTCGCGTCATGCGGACGACCGCTGCGAAGTCGGCCCAGTCCTTGCTTACGCAAGTCGTGGGCCGTTGAGAACACGGTTCGAATTCAACCTGCGGCAGGGAGTGTGTCCCTATCGGCGCCGGCTGGGTCTCGAGTCGGCCTGATCTCACCCATGCAGCAAGAAGAAGCTCCCATCAATTCCCATGGTGCGGCCACGCTCGGAAGGGGCCGCACCGGGGAGAAGGAGGACCAAATGTCTAAGTCTCGGATTCACGCATCGGAGTTCCCAGGTGGAGGGCTTCGGGCGTTCCGGATTGTGATGCTCGCGGTTCTCGGCCTGGCGCTTGCTGCGCCGGCCTTTGCCACAGGCAACGGTGCGCCAAGTGGCAGCCACTACAACCTGAACATCATCGGCCATAACAACTGCCCTGGCGACGATTTGAAAGGGACGAACCGCCACGTCATCGACGTCTTTCTGAATTTCCATGACGGCAGCCAGAATGGGCAGACGGCGACGACTCTGGACAAGACGAACAAGATCTTCCTGGCCCCAGGGGACTTTCAGGTTCTGGACGGGAATGCCTGTGACGGCGACGGCGCCAAGTTCCAGTTGCCCACCGATCCGTTTACCTGCCCGGCCACCGATCCGGCCTGCCTGAACACCGACCCGACGTTCCAGAATTACCTCGTCTATGCCCGGGCGCTCGGCAAGCCCGGCGGCCACGCGGAGATCACCACCTGCGCGACCGATCCCGCCACGGGCGAGATCGTCTGCTCCACGGAGAACGTCATGCTGGTCCGTCAGAAAGGCCAGAGCAAGTTCAAGAACTACACGAAGGAGCTCACGACGCTCTGCCTTGACACCGACACCACGCCGGGTTGTGACACACGTGTGGGAATCTTCGACGCTCCCTACCAGGACTTCTTCTGGGATTACGATAACTTCGGGCTACGCCTTGCCCAGCTCCGCTTCTATCCCATCGCCGACTAGAGTGCGAGTAAGAACGGCCGGGGGACCTCTCGGGTCCCCCGGCTCACCGTCCTCGCTCTGTATCATGCTCACAGTCTTCCGGGCGCTTGTCCTTGCGCTCCTTGCCGTCCGCACGGCCGGGGCAGCCGACGGCCCCAGGGCGGTCCTCCCCGAGACCGCATTCCACTTCGAAAGGGCGTCGAGCGGCGCCCTGGTGGAGCACGAGTTCACGATACGGAACGAAGGGCCTGGGACCCTGGAGGTCCGCAAGGTGGGGATGACCCCTCCACTGATGGTGACGCGGATGCCCGCTCGGATTCCTCCAGGGACCGAAGCCAAGCTCCGATTCAAGCTGGACACCACCGGCCTCCAGGGACTGTATGAAGGGACAATCCTCGTCTCGCTCAACGACCTCGCTCTGCCAGAAGTGAGTCTGACCTTCGAAGGGGAGGTCGTTGCCCCCATCGAGCTGTCCCCCATGGCCGCAGTCTTCATTGCCGCGCAGAGGGGCGAGCGAAAGCGAGCGGCGATCGAGATCATCAACCACGAAGCGGAACCTCTGCGGATCGACAAGGTCGAGCATGGGAGCCAGCGACTCACGACGAAGCTGGAAACGCTCGATGAGGGGCGGCGCTATCGTTTGAGCGTGACATTGGAAGGGCAGGGGCCGGGCGGCAAGGAGAGCGAAACGATTCTCCTCCACACGTCGAGCAGGAGTAGGCCGGTGCTCAGAATCGCGGCCACCACCTACGTCCGCGAGCGCGTCTACACGTTCCCCGATGCAGTCGACCTCGGCGCGCTGCGCCTGAGCGATATCCAGCGGAGCCCCGATCTCTTGCGCCAAGCGGCGCAGATCCTCATGGTCTATCAGTCCGGCGGAACGGATTTCCGGGTGAACGTCCGCAGCGACCTGCCGGCCTTGGACGTGCAAGCGGAACGCGGACCGAGAGGCGATCGATACGAGCTTACGCTCGCGTTGATCCAGGACAAGGTGAGGATCGGTCCCATCAAGGGCTCTCTCGTGATCGAGACGAACGACCCCGAGTTCCCTCTGATCAGCGTGCCCCTTTCGGGACTCATCGTCGAAAACTAGGTCCAGTTCGCCCTTCGCGATCGCCTCCGCGCCCGACTCGTGCGAGCCCGAGTGCTCTCCGCTCCCCGCGATCTGCGACACGACCCGGCACTGTTGATGAACGATCCCGCAGAGGACCTCGCCTGTTAGTATTCCCGGACGGTCGCTGTCGGCATTCCTGGAACTCGGAACACGGAATCGTTCCCACGAGTCGAAACACTTCCAGCGAGCGCGTGCGACAACCTCTTGTATGTCGTGGAATTCGCGTGTCGCGGACGGCCGCCGCAAAGGCGGCCCGGCTCTTGCTTGTAACATCGCAGGCAGACTGAGCGTTCCGAACGCGATCCGAAGTCAAGAGGGGGAAGTGTCTCGACCCGGGGTGATCTTGCCCTGCAGCAGAGGGGAGATCTCACCCTGCAGAAAAGAAAACAACAGGAGGCAAGACTCAGAAGGATGAAAACGAGAATAAAATGAGAAGGAGAAATCATGAAGAAATTCGCATCGATGTGTGCGGCAGCGGCGCTGGTCATGACGTGCGCCGCGACCAGCGCATTGGCCGATAGCAGCGGAAATTTCACTGCCACCGGCACGTCCGCCTCATGTATCGCCACTCCGGCTACCTTCAGCTCTTTCACTTGCACGAATAGCGGGCAGTGCCCTAGCGGCGCGCCGACCTGTGCAGCAGGCATCTGCACATCGACGACCGCTTGTACGACAAGCGCCGACTGCCCTAGCGACACCATCTGCGGACTATCGGGTGTCTGCGTGGGTGCAGGGGCGTTCACGGGCGATACCCTCACCGGCGGTACGTCGCTCACGTCGCTCACGACCGAAATCAAGACCCCCAACGGCTACGGCACCACGCTGTTGATCAGGCCCTCGCTCGACACCGGGCTCTTCACCAAGACGAGCCTCTCGACGACCATCCCCGATGCGACGGCCGATGTCGGCATCCAGGTTTGCGTGTTCGT
>QHYA01000252.1 GCA_003223995.1 Acidobacteriota bacterium
TCGTCATCCACCGGCACGACCGCTGCGGCGCCCGGGTGGTGGATCATCTCCAGGTCGCACACCTGGCCGTTGGGGAGCCTCACCGTATCCACCGAGAGCTCGACCACACGGCCCTTGAAGAGAGGCTTTGTCTCGAGTCGTTCTCCGTCGGGCATCGGGTCCTTCGCGTTGCTCGATAGTAGCAGAAACGCTCGATGCGAAGTCCCTCGGTCGGGGATCCCCAGGAGAGTTACACTCCCGTCCCGCAGATGCCGCCAACGAGATCGCGTGCGACGGGTCCGGTCAATGAGGGGGCGCTCGGCCTCTCTCCGCATTCCGGGTGGGCTGTTCTTGTCGCTGTGGGCGGCACCTCGGCGCAGCCACAGCTGCTCATGCGTGTCCGGATCGAGATGGCTGATCAAAATCTGCAAGGCTCAAAGCAGCCGTATCACGAAGTGGAAGGCCTTCCTATCGCAGAAGCGGAGAGACGCCTGATGGGCTATCGGGAGAGCGCCGGGGCAATGGCCTACGCTGCCCTCCGCCCCGTCGTGGAAAGTCTGCGAAGGACAGGGTACGAGCCTACGGCCGCCGGCATTCTCGAGTCTTCCGGTCGGAAGGTGACCTCCCTCGAGTCCATCCTGGCCTCGCATGCGCTCATCCACACCGCCGATGGGAATCACTTTCGAGAGGCGCTCGCCCAAGCATGCGCTCGCTGCGACCTCCCTGTCCGGCGAGTTCGCGGGCGCGAGTTGCTCGACCAGGCCGCCAAGACCCTCCGGAAGCCACCTCAGCAGCTTCAGGCCTCCATTCAGGCTCTGGGCCGGAGCTGTGGTCGTCCCTGGGATGCAGATCACAAGTGCGCCGCGCTTCTCGCTTGGCTGCTGCTCGCCGGCAAGACGAAGACACTGGGGTAGGATGGTTCACGTGCCCGAGCGAGACGGTGACCCGGAGCGCATCTCGCGTGCGGCCCTTCGCGCCTCCCGGAGCGGCTCTGGTGTTCTCGAAGCACCCGTGGTGGCGAGGACGACGGCGACGGCCGCCTCGGGATCGGTTCGCCATGCCGCGTGCACCGCAAGGGGTCGGGTTCCCCTCCGGGTGCGGACCCAGTAGCCGATGAGCTCGCCGCCGATCGAAAGCGGGCTGGCCGCCCCGCGCTCGTCGAGCGGCAGGGGGCCTTCAGCCAGCAGGGGCCTGTCCGTAACGCCCACGGTGACCAGTCCCAGCCGGACGCCCATGTGCAGCGCGAGACCGGCCCGTCTCGGATGGTCGCGGCCTGTTGCGTTGACGATCAGGACCTCAGGGCTTCCGGGCAGGGCGCGGACGGCTGATTCGAGCAAAGGCCCTTCGCGCAAACCGAGCAGCCCCGGTTCGTAGGCCGCATCCGCCTTCCCGCCGACCGTCACGACCGCGGCGAGCTTCCCGTCAAGGACCCATGCCGCTGCCGCCCAACCCGGATCGCCCGCGACACCGGCGCCCCCGTATCCCCGTGGGAAGCAGACGAAACAGCCTGCCACGGATCGTACGGAGCCGGACCGCCAGGGCGGGGGAGCCTCGGAAGCGAGCTTCCGCTGGACGGCCTCCAACTCCTCTGGTGTTGCAGGCCAGGGCTCCACGGCTCACCTCTCTTGTGCGTCCTTGTGCGTCCGTCCTGTTCTCGTGCGAGCCTACCTCAGAACAGCCCCGGCCGCCCCGTCGCGGCTGCAGGATGATGCAGGATGAAGCGAAGCAATCCGGGCAGCTACGGAAGGCGACGTTCGGCGGTTCGCAGGAGTGTAATGAGGGAATCGGGCGTGGCGGCCATCCTCAGGTCGTCGATCACGCCTGGCATCTCGATCAGGCGCGCGATGCGCGCGAGCAGGCGCACATGCTGCTCCGTCGCGTCGGGAGGGCCAAGCAGGCAGAAAACGATGAAGACTTTTCCGCCGTCGAGCGAGCGGAAATCCATTCCGGAAGCGAGGCGAGCGAGGGCGCAGACCGACTTCGGCGCCGCCCCCGTGTAGGCGTGCGGCACCGCGATGCCGGGGTGAATGCCCGTGGACATCACTTCTTCCCGCTCGATCAGCCGCCTCAGCGGCTCCTCGACCGCGGTCAGGGCGCCGGTCGAAACGAGACATTCCACGAGCCGGCGAAGAAGGGCGTCGCGGTCCGGCGACTCTATGTCCAGAAGCACGTTGCGCTGGTCAAGGTATTCGACGAGCCTCACCGCATTCTCTCCGGGAGCCGCGGGTGCGCAGGGACGCTGGGCAAGAGCGGTGGAGGGATCCTCGGAAGGCGGAAGATCCGTGTCATGAAGAGATCAGATACCAGAGCAGGGCGACGGCGCCTATCAGCAGCAGCAGCGCGTAGTTGCGCACGAAGCCGGTCTGGACGAGACGAACGATCTGCCCCGCTCCCTGAGCAAGAACTCCCAGGCCGTTCACGATGCCGTCGATCACCGTCCTGTCGATCGCCTCGAAGGCGGCGCAGCCGCCGTAGTAGGCTCGCAGCACAGTCGCGTCGTACAGCTCGTCCACCCAGTACCGATTGGCGACGAGGCCGTAGAGCGGCCCGGCCCCGCGGGCCACGCGCTGCGGCGCATCAGAACCGGCCCGGTAGAAAGCGACGGCCGAGCCGATCCCGATCGCGGCGACCGCGGTGGCGGCCAGGATGAGCAGCCCGGCGGCCGGAACACCCCCCGCGCTCGCCGGAACGGTCTCGAGGACGGGCTCGAGCCACCGCTCGATGACGTCCGGGATTCCGAGGAGGAATCCAAGGGCGGCGGGAATGCCGATCCAGCCTCCAACGATTGACAGGACCGCCAGCGCGATGAGCGGCACGGTCATAAATCGCGGGGATTCATGAAGGTGATGCTCCTGCTCGCGCGAGCCCCGGAAGTCGCCATGGAACACCATCATCACCAGCCGGAACATGTAGAAAGCGGTGCACAATGACACCGCTGTCCCGGCCGCCCACAGCAGCGGCCGCCCCGCGCCCCACGCGGCGGCGAGGATCTCGTCCTTCGAGAAGAACCCCGCCAGCGGCGGTATTCCCGAGATCGCCAGGGCTCCGGTAACGAAGGTCCAGTAGGTCACGGGCAGACGCGACCTCAGCCCCCCCATCCGGCGGATGTCGGTCTCGCCGCCCATCGCGTGCATCACGGATCCGGACCCGAGGAAGAGGAGCGCCTTGAAGAAGGCGTGCGTCACCAGGTGAACAGGTAGAGCGCCGAGCAGCGGCTCACCATGTACACTCCCGCCGTCACCATGGTGGCGGCGTGGATCAGGGCGGAGACGGGAGTCGGCCCCGCCATCGCGTCCGGCAGCCATACGTATAGCGGGAGCTGGGCCGACTTGCCGCAGGCACCGGTGAAAAGTGCCAGGGCGATCAGCGTCAGCGCGAGGTCTCCGGGCAGCCCGGCGGCCCCGGCGCTGATGTCGCTCATCACCTCGTGGATGTCGAGCGTGCCGAATATGCCGAGGACACCGAGGATCCCCAGAATGAAGCCGAGATCACCGATGCGGTTCACAATGAAGGCCTTCCGCCCGGCGGATGCCTTCTCCACGTCCTCGTACCAGAACCCGATCAACAGGTACGAGCAGAGCCCGACCCCTTCCCAGCCGACGAACATGATCAGGAAATTCGCCCCCAGCACGAGTACGAGCATCATCGCCGTGAAGAGGTTGAGGTAGGAGAAATAACGGGCGAAGCCAGGATCCCCACCCATGTACCCGACGGAGTAGACGTGGATCAGGAAGCCGACGCCCGTAACGACGAGAACCATCGCGGCGGAAAGGGGATCCAGGGCCAAGGACAAGGAGACATCGAAGGAAGCACTGCTGTGGGCCCCGCCGGTCTCGCCGACGGGGCTTGGCCGCGGCGGCGGACCGAGAGGCAGCCAGTCGTAGACGTCGACCTGGACCCGCCGCTGCTCAGGATCGATATGGACTCCGGCGCGATCCGGAGCGGCACGAGCCTCCATCCGTCCCGCTGGCAACTGCAAGACGGCGCCGGCGGAGATCAGCAACGCAGCGAAGACGCTTCCGCAGGCGATCCAGGAGACGGCGCGCCGCGACACGCGGCGCCCCGCGAGCCCGCAGAAAAGAAAGCCCAGAAATGGCAGAAGAGGGATGAGCGGTATCAGCCGCAGCATCGGCGTCCTTGACGCTTCAGGTGCTCGACGCCGTCCCTGTCGAGCGTCGTCTCATCGGGGCGGCGTGGAGATTCTGGCGGCGGCAGCGCAGATCAAAGTTTCCGGCCACGCAGCCCCGGCGCTTGCCTGAGACGCTCGGGCGGCCTACCTTAAGAGGCTTCATCGGGCCGGGGACCCCTTCCAGAAGCCTTACTCGATGATCGTGATAATTTTCACAAAAGCGGGGCGCAAGCTAGCACACGCTTCCGCCCGTGTCAATCTCTTGGACCTCTCTCTTGGACCTTTCGGACCGCTGCTACCGAGGGAATCACGTTGAGACCGCCCGAAGTCCTCGAAACGGATCGCCTGCGACTCCGGGTGCCCACCCTGGAAGACGCGCCGGAGATCTTCCTTCAGTACGCGCAGGATCCCGAGGTGACGAAGTACCTGACCTGGCGCCCGCATCAGTCGATCGAGACGGCCCTCGAGTTCACGCGCCACCAAACAGAAGAATGGCAGAACCAGGAGGGAGCGGTCTTTCCATGGGTGATCACGCTGAAGGACGATGATTGTCTTCTGGGCATGATCAGGCTCCATCTCGAAGGTCATCGCGCCGATCTCGGCTACGTGCTCGCCCGCCGCCACTGGAATCGGGGTTTCGCCACCGAGGCGGTGCGCCTGCTCGTGGACTGGTCGCTGGCGCAAACGGACATCTTTCGCGTCTGGGCGGTATGCGACGCCGAAAACGCCGCGTCGGCGCGGGTGCTGGAGAAGGCCGGCATGACGCGCGAAGGGCTCCTGCGCCGCTGGCTCGTCCTGCCGAACCTCGGGGACGCGCCGCGCGACCACTGGTGCTACGCGAAGGTCAAGGTGGGGAGCCTACTCGTAGCGGAGGGACTCGATCGGGTCGAGCCGGGAAGCACGGTAGGCGGGATAGATCCCGAAGATCGCGCCGATCAGGCTGGCGAACCCGAATGAGAGCGCGACCGCCCACAAGGGGATGAAGGCTCCGGGCCAGTCGGGTATGAGCTGAGCGACGATGTAGCCGGTGCCGGCACCGACCAAGATACCGATGATGCCCCCGGTGAGACTGATCGTCACGGACTCGATCAGGAACTGGAGAAGGATCAGCCGCCGCCGGGCCCCCACCGCCATTCGCAGCCCGATCTCGCGCGTCCGCTCGGTGACCGACACGAGGAGGATGTTCATGATGCCGATCCCGCCGACCACGAGCGAGATCGAGACGATGCCGCCGAGGACGGCCGTCGACCAGCCGACGATCTTCCCCAAGACGTCCATGAGCTGCTGCTGGCTGATGATGCGGAAGTCGTCCGGCTGGTCGGGCCTGAGCTGATGCCGGCGCCGGAGCAACTCGGTGATCCGGTCCTGCGTCCACTCGATCGACCGGGGAGTGAATGTCTTGACCATCAGGAAGATCTGCTCCTCGGTCGGTTTCCCGTAAAGGGCGACGGCCGTCGAGAACGGGATCAGGACGAAGTCGTCCAACGATTCGGTCAGAAGGCTGCCTCTCTTCTCCATGATTCCGACGATCCGGAACTCCTGCCCCTGGATCGTCATGCTCTGCCCGAGCGGGTTGCCCTTGTACTTGAGCTTCCTCAGCACCTCCTGGCCGACGGCGCAGACGCGCGCCCGCACCTTGTCATCGACAGGCGAGAAGAAACGGCCGTTGCCCACGTAGAAACCGCGGACCTCCTGGAAAGGGGCCGTTGTGCCGAGGAGCGTGGTGTGATCGACCTCCTCTCCATGCCGAAGGGCGGCGCCCTTCTGAGCCACGGGCACGACCTCGTCCACGGTTTCCACCAGGCGCTTGATGATCAGCCCGTCATCCCATGTGAGCTGCACTCTCCCGAGCGTTTCTCCCTCCCTTCCCTCCGGACGGTCGGGCGCGATCATCAGGGTGTTCGTCCCCAGCCCCTCGAACGACTGCTGGATCTTCTGGAAGAATCCTTGCACCAGCGACACGACCGCCACAACGGCGGCGACGCCGATCACGATCCCCAGGGTCGTCAGCAAGGACCGCAGCTTGTTCGTCCAGATGGCGATGATAGCGATGCGGAAGGACTCGAAAATCATGCCCGTGGACCGTCAGACCCGCGCGGCTGCCGCGGCCCGTCCGGTGGCGATGTCGTCCACGACCTTGCCGTCTCTCAGGCGCACGATCCGGTGGGCGCGCTCGGCGATGTATTCCTCGTGAGTGACGAGGATGATCGTGTTGCCGTGCTCCCAGAGCCTGTCGAAGAGGTCCATGATCTCGTCCCCGGTCTTCGAATCGAGGTTCCCTGTCGGCTCGTCCGCGAGCAGGATCGATGGGTTGTTGACGAG
>QHYA01000253.1:0-5263 GCA_003223995.1 Acidobacteriota bacterium
CTCTTCCGCCATCGATCTGGCGGCGTCGATCGCGACATGCTGTCGCGCGGCTCGTTCGCTATCGACGCCGACACCGGGCGCGTGCTTGAAGCGGAGCTGACGGCCGGCGGCCCTCCCCCCACGTTCTCGACGAGGCTCTCCAGCCGGTACGAGGAGAATGCGGCGCTCGGGCTCCTCGTGCCGGTAGAGATGCAGGAGCGGATCTGGCAGCCGCACAGGCCCAAGGACGATCACCTCGAGGTCACATCGTCCTATTCCAACTTTCGTCGCTTTCAGGTGACGGTCGACGAGCAGATCGAGATGTCGAAGTGATCGGCGAATCGCCGGGACGGCCCTCCGGATATCGGGATGCCGCCGAGCCGTTCTGGTCGTATAAATGTCCCGTTGAAATGTCCGGTCCCGCCTCCCGAGCGGGGGGCGGGATCCCACCATCACTCCTTTCAGGCTGCCCGGGGGGCCTCTGAATGAAAATCACCGTCAGTCCGCGCACTCCGTCGCCGCGTACCCGGATCCTCCTGCTGCTCGCTCTCGGATGTCTCGTTCCTGCCCCTTCGCCTCGCGCCGCAATCTCTCCCGAGCAGGCGGGAGGGCTCGAAGGAAGAGCGCTGATCCGCCGGGACTGGTGGCCCTACACCGTTGGGCCGTCTTACGGAGAGGTCCCGGCCGGCAAGCTCGCCGATCCCCGGGTCATCCGCCTCGAAGTCGGCTCCTTCGACTCCCGAGGGGATGGCCTGACGCTGCCAGGGGCCTTGAGGCTGACGGGCCAGGCGGTCCAAGGGCCGGCGGTCCCATGGATCGTCCAGCTCGAAGGGCCGATCACCGAAGCACAGAAAGAGGCCCTGAGGCGGTCGGGCGTGAGGTTCTTCGACTACGTGCCGAACAACGCCTTCATCGTGCGCTCACCGGAGCCGGAGAAGCTGGCAGGGCTTCCCGGTGTCCTGTGGGCAGGCCCCTACCATCCCGCGTACAGGATCGAGCCGCTCCTCGGGCACGCCCCGACGGACGATCCAGAGACGGCGAAGAACGAAGTCCTTTCGGTCCGTGCCCTTCTGTTCGAACCCGATGAGAGGAGCGCGGCGATCGAAGCCCTGCGGGCTCTCGGCGCGGAGGTCGACCAGGAAGCGACGTTCGATCCTCACGGCTGGCCGGACAGGGTCTACTTCCGCGCCGATTCCTCGGTGATCCTCGCCGCTTCCCGGCTCGACCAGGTCCGCTTCATCCAGGAAGTCTCCCAATCCGGCTTCACGTTGAACGCCGAATCGCACGTCGTCCTGCAGAGCGGCTGCGTGTTCCACGATCCCGGGAAGACGCAGTTCTGCGGGACCCCCTACTGGGACGCGGGGGTCAATGGAAGCTCGCAGACCGTCGGGGACATGGACAACGGGATGGACGTGGACACGATCCTGCTATCGAACACAGCCTCCGACGCCGGCACGCCTGGCAGCTCGCACCGCAAGGTCAAGTCCTACAAGGCGTGGGGAGGAGGCGACCTGCTCACGTGCGGCAACTACACGCACGGGACGAACACGTCACAGTGCGCCGTGGGGAACCGGACCGACTTCGGCCAGAACGGCGACCTCGAGGGAGTCGCCAAGCAGGCGAAGATCGTCTTCCAGGACATCGGTCATTCCGACCAGATCAGTTGCGCCCTGGGCAACCTGAGCCCACCCGCCTCGCTCGTCGGGATGTACGACGAGGTTCGCAGCTGTCTGGTCTGCCCCGGCACCGCAAAGAACGTGATCGCGGCCGGGGGCTACTACCAGGACCCGTTCTTCGACTTCTTCGGCTCGACCGGGCCGGCTCCGGACGGCCGGATGGGTCCGACGATCATGGCTCCCGCGTGCGACCACTCGGGCGGCAACCCGGCCCCCTACAACTACAACACGTCCGCTTGCCTTCAGAGCTCCGACACGAACATCACCGGCACGCCCGAGTCGATCCTCGTTCAGGGGAGCTGCGGTACGTCCTTCTCCAGCCCCTACTCGATGGGAGGCGGTGCGCTCATCCGCGACTACTTCGAGAAGGGGTACTACCCCTCCGGAGCTGCCAACTCTCCCGACGCCTTCGCTCCAACCGGCGCGCTCGTCAAGGCCGTCATGCTCAACAGCGGCGACTACATGACCTGCTGCGGGAGCTTCATGGAAAGCACGTCCACCTACGGCCAGGGGATGGGACGGCTGGATCTCAGCCGCAGCCTTTCCATCAAGAACGACACTCGCACGCCGCAGGGGGTCCGGGTCGTGGACAAGGGGGCCGCTGTCGGGCTGGCGACGGGAGGGGTCTACGAGGAGAAGATCGAGATCCTCGACACGAGCCAGTCCTTTCGCGCCACCGTGAACTGGACCGACCGGCCGGGATCGCCCCTCGTGAACAACCTCCGGCTGACGGTGATCGGTCCTGCGGGAACCGCCGCGCAGACCTATCACGGAGGGAACTTCTCGGGTCAGTACACGAATTCCGAGGCTTCGGGCGGGACGGCGAACGACTCGGCCAATCCCTTCGAAGCCGTCTTCATCAATGCCTCCGAGCTGGTGGGGGGCGTTTACAAGGTGCATGTCGAGGGGACGAACGTCCCAAATGGAGACTCGAACTTCGGCAATACACAGCCCTTCGCTCTCGTCGCCTCCGGAGGCTTCTCGAGCACCGGCGTGCGCGAGGTCTCCCCTCCCGGAAGCTCGTCGCCCTTGAAGGCAACGGGGCGCCTCGGGGCCGTCGTCACGTGGTTGTGGGAGCTTCTCTACGACCCGACCATCACCTACGCGCTCTACCGCGGTGAACTGAGCTCGCTGCATTCCGGCGTCTACAACCACCAGATGATCGATCCCGCCCACTGTGGGATGACGACCAACACGACGACCGTTTCCGACGGTCTCGATGGGATCGGGCACTACTATCTCGTCTCGTCGAAGAAGAGCGGTGTCGAGGGAAGTTTGGGGAAGGCGAGCAACGGGACCGAGCGTCCTGCCGCCAACCCGGCGTGCCCGTGATCAGCCCCCAAATCGCGAGACGGCTAGCGAGAGAAAGTCACGGCTAGCGAGCGAAAGCGAGGAGCGTTTCCGCGGGAGAGGGTCGGATTACTTCTCCTCGAACACGTACTCGTGCTGGGCGTCGCGGAGCACGAGCGTCCGTTTGGGACCGCCGCCGACGGTGAACTCGACGCCAATGATCCCCGGCCGGATCGTGAGAAAGGACATCGAACCGTCCGGGTTCTTGCGCGAGGCGACTTTGCTTTTCCATTCGCCGAAGTCGAACATCGTCGCCCCGTCCGTCCAGCTGACCGCGATCTCGCCGAGTGACGGGTTCGCGTAACGAGCCGCGAGCTTTCCGGCCTCGGTCGCATCCGCCGGAATGGTGAGGAGCTTTCGCTCGGCGGCGATCTGATCGAAATACGTCTTCGCCCTCGCCGCGATTTGCGCATCAGCCTCGAGGCGGCCGTCGAACAGCACCTCCAGGAGCTTGCGCTGGAAGATGTTTCGGATCAGCCAGCCCGGATCGCCGTTCGTCAGGACGACGGCGCCGACGCCGAAATCGGGCAGCCACATCATGTCGCTGTGAAAGCCGATGAGATCGCCCCCGTGATGAACGACGCTCACGCCGTACGTGTGGTCGTTCATGAGCCCCATGCCGTAGGTGGCGTCGTTGTCGAGAGCGATCTGGGGGAGGCGCCGGGCGAGTAGGGTGTCCGCAGAGATGTAGGGCTTGCCTCCGGGAAGCTTCCCATTGTCGAGCTCCATCTGCACGTATTTGAGAAGATCGCGCACGGTGCTCCAGCCGCCTCCTGCGGGTCGCATCGGCACGATCGCCGCGTTGATCTCCGCCGCGGCGAGCGCGGGTTTGCCGTCTACGTCGCTCGAGTGGGCCACTGCGAAGTTCCCCTGCTGGGCCGCGGCGAAATCCAGCGTGGTCAATTTCATGGCGAGCGGCTCGAAGACGCGCGTCCGCATCGCCTCGTCATAGGCCTTCCCCAGCTCGAGGTCGGGGAACGCGACGTGCCCGCCGATGAACCCGGCCGCTGCGGCGAGCGGATTCGAATACTGGAACAGCTCGCCGAACTTGCTCGTGGGTTGCATCGTGCCGAGCGTCGCGAGCGCCCCGGCGGGGGTCATGTCCTTGAACTCGAACAGCCACTCCATGTCCTGGCGCGGAAGCCCGGTGCACGCGCAGATCAGATGCTTGACCAGGACCTTGCTCGTCGTGTCGGCATCCCCCAGCTTGAAGGACGGAAGCAGCTTGGTCGCCGGGGTTTCCCAGGTCAGCTTGTTCTCGTCGACGAGCTTCCCCAGCATCAAGGTGGTCAGCGCCTTCGTATTGGATGCGATGATGTATTTCGTGTCCGCATCGACCTTCGCCGGCTTTCCGAGCTCCCGCGTGCCGAAACCGCCCGCGAAGACGACCTTACCGCCCTGAAGGAGGCCGATGGAGACACCGGGCACGCCGGTCAGCTTCCGCGCCGTCTCGACGAAATCGGTCAGCCTGGCGATCCGCGCCGCGTCGAGATCGTGCGCCTTCTTGCCCGCGAACGTCTCCCGCTGCTGGCCTTTGGGCAGGAGGCGTCCGAGCAACACGCCGATCTGCGCCCCACGCTTCTCGCCGACAGCCTGCGAGACGTTGTAGAGGATCACAGTCCAGGCGCCATTTGCGTAGCGCGTCTGGGCGCCCACGTCGCGTTTCTCGTTCGGCGAGGTCTGGTATTCGTAGTTGCGGATCCGGGACCATCCGTCCTTGTCGGGCGCCTCGGTCGTGACCTTGAGCGGCCATTTCTTCTCTTCGCCGAAGTGCGTCCAGGCAAGCGCGACGGCGCCGTCGGCGTCTTCGGCGTGAATGTCGACGAGCGCGATCCGCGAGTCCCCCTCCGGCGCCTCCAGGACCGTTGCCGCTCCGCGAACGAAGAAGCTCCATCCCGCCGGCGCAACGAACGTATTGCCCAAGACGGTCGTTTTCGGCGTATCCGTCGCAATCCTCTCGGGACTCGAGAGCGGTGGCGCAGGCGTTTCGGGCGGGGGCGGCGCTGGCGCCTCGGGCGAGGGCGGCACTTGAACCGGAACCGGCGCAGGAGCCGCCGGCAAACCGTCCGCGCCTGGTGCAGCGATGGGGTGTGACGCGATAGCCGAGCAGGCCAGAGTCAGACTCACGAAGGCGGCCAAAGCACGCATGGAGGAATCCTGCCTTTCTCCGCATGGGAAGCTGGGGGACGGCTCGCGTCCAACTAGTGATCGCGTTCGCCTTCGTCGGGCCTCCGCGCGACCCCGTGATGCCGCATGTC
>QHYA01000253.1:5293-8266 GCA_003223995.1 Acidobacteriota bacterium
TCGCGGTAGAGGTGGATCTGGGCCCGGAACGGGTCCTCGCCGCGGGCGGGACGCTTCCTCTTGTAAGAGCCGTCCGCCTGGAGGACCCGGGCCTTGACGTTGTCCTGGAACATCGCCTCGAGGGTCTGGAGCACCTTGCGGCGGCACTCGGGCGCCTCGACGGGAAACAGCAGCTCGATCCGGCGGTCGAGGTTTCGCGGCATCCAGTCGGCGCTCGAGAGGTAAATCTCCTCATCGCCGCCGTTGTGGAAGTAGACCACGCGAGAGTGCTCGAGGAAGCGGTCGAGAATCGAGACGACCTCGATGCGCTCGCTCACGCCCTTGAGGCCCGGCCTCAGGCAGCAGATGCCGCGGACGTTCAGGCGGATCCGCACTCCCGCTCCGGAGGCCTCGTACAGGGCGCGGATCAGCTCCTCGTCCACGAGTGAGTTCATCTTGGCCACGATCTCGGCTGTCTGCCCGGCCTCTGCGCGCCTCTGCTCTCGCCGGATCAGGTCGAGGCATCTCTCGCGCAGGCGTGTGGGGGCCATCACGAGCTTCTTCATGCGCGGAGGATCGGAGTAGCCGGTCAGGGCGTTGAAGAAGGCCGAGGCGTCCTCGCCGACGTCGGGGTCGGCGGTCATGATGCCGAAGTCCGTGTACAGGCGCGCCGTCCGGTCGTTGTAGTTCCCCGTGGACAGGTGGACGTAGCGCCGGATCCCCTGACGCGTGCGCCGGACGACGAGGAGGATCTTCGCGTGCGTCTTGTAGTCGCGGATTCCGTAGATGACGTGCGCGCCGGCCTCTTCGAGGCTGTGGGCCCAGCGGATGTTCGATTCCTCGTCGAAGCGGGCCAGAAGCTCCACGAGCACGGTGACCTGCTTGCCCTTCTCCGCGGCCCGCGCGAGGGCTCGGACGATGGGCGAGTCCCCGCTCGTGCGGTAGAGCGTCTGCTTGATGGCGAGCACGTCGGGGTCGTCCGCGGCCTGGGTGGCGAAGGCCACGACCGGATCGAAGGAGTCGTACGGGTGGTGGAGGAGCACGTCGCACTCATCGAGCACGGCGAAGACGCTCTTCCCGGCCGGAAGCTCCGGCACGGGAAGCGGCCTCAGCGGCTTGTCCCGCAGATCTTCGAGGGCGGGCAGGTCGAGAAGGAAGGCGAGGGGGCGCAGGTCCAGAGGGGAGGGGAGGAGGTAGACGTCCTCGCGTCCCATCTCGAGGCTCTGCGTCAGGGTCTCGATGAGGGGGGCCTGCACGCCTGCCTCGACCTCGAGGCGGACCACCCGGCTGCGGCGCCGCTTCCGCAGCTCGTCCTCGACCGTTTCGAGAAAGTCCCTTCCCCCCTCGTCGTCCAGCTCCAGCTCCGAGTCACGGGTGATCCGGAAGACCGTCGAGTCGAGGATCTTCTGCCCCGGGAAGAGTGCTCCCAGCTCGGCCCGGATCACCTCCTCGAGCCAGACGTAGACGTCCCCACCCTCGCCGGGGAGCCTCACGAGCCGCGGCATGCGCGCCGGCACCTGGACCACGGCGAGCCGCGCGGGCGCCTCCGGCCCGGCGGGCTCGAGAAGAAGCGCCAGGTTGAGGCTGAGGTTGGCAAGCATGGGAAAGGGGCGGGAGGCGTCGATGGCGAGGGGCGTGAGAGCGGGGAAGAACTGCTCTCCGAAAAGCCGCGCCAGCCCGGCTCTTCGGGCGGGATCGACCTCGGCGGGAGGCGTCATCCGCAGGCCCCGCTCGGAGAGCGCGGGGAGGATCTGGCCGAGAACGGCGGCATAAAGCGCCTCCATCATCGCGTGCACGCGCTCGGAGATGAGGGTTAGCTGCTGGCCGGGCGTCAGGCCCGCCGCGTCGGGAGCCGTGTCGCCTTCCTCCACCCTATGGTCGAGGGCCGCCACGCGGACCATGAAGAACTCGTCGAGGTTGGAGGCGACGATCGTCGCGAACTTGAGCCGCTCGAGCAGCGGATTGGTTGCGTCCTGAGCCTCCTCCAGGACGCGGGCCTGGAACTCGAGCAGCGACAGCTCGCGGTTCAGGAACAGCTCGGGAGTCCGCTTGCGGCTCTTGGAGGGAGATGTCATGCGCACGGCGCGGCTTCGCGGAAGGACAGCTTCTGGCCGAAGACCTCGGTCAGAAGGTCGGAGCGCGCGAGCGTGGCGAGCCGCTCCATCGTCAGGTCGCCGGCCCCCTGGACCTCGAGGATCCAGTCGTCCTCCTGCCTCACGAGCGTGACGTCGCGGACCTTGCGCATGTGGTCCGCGTCGAGCGCGTTCGCGACGCGAAGGATCGCGGCCAGCTTGTTCACCCTCACGCGCGTCTCGCGGTCGAGCGCCATGTAGAACAAGTGCGACTTCTGCGGAGGGGCCCGCCGGTGGTAGCGGGCGACGTTGGCCACCACGCCCATGTCCTCGCGCGAGAGCCCGAAGATGTCCGACACCGACAGGATGTAGTGGGAGTGCTTGTGGTGCGCGCGGCGGTTGATGTAGATGCCCACGTCGTGCAGCAGCGCCGCGACCTCCAGAAGGAGCCGGTCGCGATCCTCGAGCCCGTGCTCGGCCTTCAGCTCGTCGAAGAGACGGACGGCGAGGCGCGCGACGTTCTGCGCGTGGGCGGCGTCGTAGCGGTACTTCTCGCCGAGGGCGGTGGCGCTGGCGAGCACCTGCCGGTTGAAGTCCTCTCGTCTCCGCGCATCCTCGCCGACCGCGAGGTCCAGGAGTATCCCGGCCCGGAGCGAGGCGTCCGGCACGGTGATCTCCTCGGCCGAGGTGGCCAGCAGCAGCTCGCGATAGGCCAGCAGAGCGGGGACGAGCGTCTCCGCGTCGGCCGGGGGCAGGCGGTACCGGTCCACCAGCCCGTCGACCTGCTCCCCGGCGAGCTGGTCGCAGAAGGCGATGAAATCAGGCTCCTTCACGAAGCGCACGCTGCCCTCGGCGCTCTCGAGACCCCCCAGGCGCGAGGCGGCGAAGCGGACGTCCCCGCCCAGCGCGATGAAGTGCGTGG
>QHYA01000254.1 GCA_003223995.1 Acidobacteriota bacterium
TTTCGTCCGCCACGGCAACTGGCTCGCGGTTGTGGCAGCGGGGTGGACGCTCCTGCTGGTTGTCGCTGCAATCGCCAGTAGAGCCCGATCAGGGGTCCGAGGGCATGGTTCACGCGGTAGAGCCACATCTAAGCAGGCGACCTCAGACTCCGCCTTGTAGAGAGCCGCGGCTGGAGGAAATGCACCAAGGGACTAGGCCCAGAGAGTCGGAACCCTTAGCACGTGAATGCGGCCTTTACAACAAAGCGCTCACCCACAACTCACCCACAAGAAGCGGCACACGGCACCCATCGCACAGGTGGATCGGCGGATCTCAAGCGCCTTGGGGGCGATCTTCGCCACGCACACGACCCTCTACCCCCTGGGACCTGCTGTCACCGGTCTGTCGGCCGGAGAGTCGACAGACGTCCTGGAAGATTCGGTCCATGAACTGCCGGCTCGCCTCCTCCGGAAGCGGTCCCTCGTAGGGAGCACCCTCCAGCCAGACAGGTTCCCCGACATGGACGGTCACCTTGACCGGCTTCGGGAAGCGCCGGTGCCGCGGCAGGCTCTCGAAAGCTCCCCGGACGCCCAGCGGAAGAACGGGAACTCCGCTCCGAGCCGCGATGTAGCAAACGCCGCTGCGGAACCTACGAATCCGTCCGTCGTGCGAGATGCTCCCTTCAGGGAACATCCCGACAACTTCGCCGCGGGCGAGGAGGCGACAGACAGCCTCGACAGTGGCCTCTGGATCCTTCAAACAGGTGGGCACCGCGCCGAAGGCGTGGAAGAGGCCGGTGTAAAAACGAGACGCCTCGTACCATCCTTGGTCGATCAGAAAGCGCACCACGCGTGGGAAGGCCATGCCGATGAGCCAGGGATCCAGATAACATGAATGATTCGAAACCAGGACGAGCGGCCCGTCAGGAGGGATCCGGTCTATCGCGCCGGCAAGGCCCAATCGCCAGTAGGGCTTGATCGCGGGTCGAAGAACCTGGTTCACGCGGTAGAGCCACATCTCAGCAGGCGGCTTCCGACTCCGCCTTGCAGAGAGCCGTGGGCGGGAAGAAATGCGCAGGGTCAAATGGATGAGACCTGTAAGCCCGAACCATAGCACGCGAATGTTGCTCTGACAACGAGACGCGGAAGACGGTCATGGTTCGGTCAACTGAAGGTGGCGCTGGCTGAACGATGGTCAGTTTGCGCACCCAATAAATGCGAAAGGATCGCGGATGAGCGCCGCACCGAGGTGCCTCGGAGAGAGAGAATGCCACCGCGCTTCGACGTGAAGTCCGAGTGGATCGAGACCACTCCGGCAGGACGCTTCGCTCTCTCCAGCCACCTCTACGAGCCCGACGTCGTGCATCCCGACGGAGCGCAGCGCATCGAGGAGTTCGAGCCCGATCCCTGGCCGCGATGGGTGTTCCATCTGGAGGATGGGACCCGGATCGAGCAGCAGGTTCTCGCTCGCCACGGCTCTCCCCTCGTCGCCCTCTCCTGGCGCGTGCTGAGCAGGCTGCCGCGGCAGAACAGCATCGCCCTCTCCGTCCGTCCCCTGATCTCGGGCCGGGACTACCATTCCCTCCATCATGAGAATCCGGCCTTTCGCTTCGACGCGGATGTCCGGGAAGCGCTCGTCACGTGGAGACCGTATCCAGGCCTGCCGCGCATCGTGGCACTGTCGAACGGCGCCTACGAACACGGCCCGGACTGGTACCGGAGGTTCCTCTATGAAGAGGAGCGGCAGCGCGGGCTCGATTTCCTCGAGGATCTCGCTTCTCCGGGTCTCTTCCGGTGGGATCTCTCGCACCGCGAGGCCGTGTGGATCCTGGCGGCGGAAGCCGGAAAGGTCACAGCGGATGGCGACGCAGCGACCGGAGCGAGCACGCTGTTCCCCGCTGCGACCACCGCGGAGGAGGTCCTCGAACAGGTGCGCGCCGCCGAAAGCCGCCGACGCAAGCGATTCTCCACGCGACTGAACAGGTCCGCCGACGCCTACATCGTGAGCCGAGGGGAGGGAAGGACGATCATCGCGGGCTATCCATGGTTCACCGACTGGGGGCGGGACACGTTCGTTTCCCTCCGGGGGTTGTGCCTCGCCGCGGGGCGCCTCGAGGAAGCGCGCGAGATTTTCATCGAATGGGCCGGGGCGATCTCCGAGGGGATGCTGCCCAACCGCTTCCCCGACAGAAGAGAGGAGCCGGAGTACAACTCGGTCGATGCGTCGCTATGGTACGTCATCGCCGTGCATGACTTCCTCGAAGCCACGGCTTCGAGCCGCAAGCGGCTGCCGCGGCGGGACAGTGAACGCCTGCGCGTGGCCGTGGAAGCGATCCTCGAAGGGTACTCTCGCGGCACCCGCTACGGAATTCGCCTCGACCACGATGGACTGCTCGCTGCGGGTACGCCTGGCGTTCAGCTCACGTGGATGGACGCGAAGGTCGGCGACCGGGTCGTCACGCCGCGCATCGGCAAACCAGTCGAGGTCCAGGCGCTCTGGCTCAACGCTCTGAAGGCCGGATCGCGGTTCTCGAAGCGGTGGGAGGAGCCCTTTCAGATTGGACTTCAGGCCTTCCAGTCCCGTTTCTGGAACGAGCCGGGCGGCTTTCTCTTCGACATCGTCGATGTCGATCACACCGCTGGAGCCGTCGATGCGGCGTTTCGGCCGAACCAGATATTCGCCATCGGAGGCCTCCCCTTCCCTGTTCTCGAGGGGGAGCGGGCTCGGCGCGTCGTGGAGGCGGTGGAGGCGAGGCTGCTGATACCGATCGGCCTGCGCTCCCTCGCGCCCGGCGAGCCGGGCTACGTCGGGCATTACGGAGGAGGGCCCCTGCAGCGGGACTCGGCCTACCACCAGGGGATGGCGTGGCCCTGGCTCATCGGACCCTTCGTCGAGGCATGGGTCCGCGTGCATGGGAGTAC
This sequence comes from Acidobacteriota bacterium, assembly GCA_003223995.1. GTDB lineage: Bacteria > Acidobacteriota > Polarisedimenticolia > QHYA01 > QHYA01 > QHYA01. The sequence continues at coordinate 2,902 of QHYA01000254.1, forward strand.
GGCCGAGGTCCGGCGCGACGCGCGCGAGCGTTTCGTCGCTCCCCTCTACCGGCACCTCGACGAGGCCGGCCTAGGCCACGTCTCCGAGATCGCCGATGCCGAGCCTCCCTTCACTCCTCGCGGCTGCCCCTTTCAGGCCTGGTCGCTGGGAGAGATCCTGCGTCTGGAGCACTCGGTGCTCGCCGAGTAATCTGAGGGGCCGATCGTCCGCCGAGCGTCTGACGCTTGAGGCCGGCTGGACGGCGTGACGGGTCCGGTGACGGTCTCCACACCAGTGAAACTCCCGCCGGCGACACGAACGGATGCGGGACCTGCGCGCAACCGGTGCATCGCCGTGCGCTCGTCGGGGATCGCTACGTTCCCCGCGAGGTGGAGCGCACCATCTTGTACGGGATCGTCGCCGGCTCGCTCGAGAGCTTTCTCGCGCGAGCCCTCGAGCGGGACCGTGTCGTGCCGCGCGGCCAACTGCGCTCCTCTGGGCGAAGAGGCTGGCGACGGCGATCTGGCAGCTGCCTACCTTGCCGAGCGTGCCGGAATACTGCCGGGCGACACCAACCGAGTGGCTCCCTTGCTTGGAAAAACCTGTGTTGTCGATGAGCAGCAGGCCGGGACCTGCGGGGAGCATCTGACGGAGTCGAGCCCAGGCCTTCCCGCAATCCCAGCTGGCTTGCGCGATGAAGTGCTGGAGCGACTGATACTTCGCATCCGAGGTGAGGGCCTCTACCATCGGCTGCATCGACTTGCGAGGCTTGTCGCTCAACGGACCGCGGATGTATCGGCGCGAGCTCTCCTCCAGAGTCGGACGGCCGAAGCAGCCGACGAACTCCGCCAGGAAAGCAGCGGAGCGGGCGAGCAGCCTGCGCGCCTGCAGCTCGTTCACGCATCGTGACGCTACGTTATCCTGTGGAAAAGTACAAGTGCCAAATCGGCGCACTTCGGGGCTCGTGACAACGTAGTACTAGAGGCGTTGGCGTTTCGGTCCCCTTCGGTCACTTCACAATTCCTGACAATTCCGATCTGGCGAATAGCTTCAGGTCGGTGTAAGTAGATGCAAGGAGAATCGAGGCGAGGGTGGTGCCGCACGCCCCGGCCCGGGAGAGAGCCGCAACAAGAGAAAGTCCGCCTGCGGCAGGGACCCTTGGCGGTGGGCAGAATTCGAGATCAGAGCCGCCACCTTCGCCCTCAGCACTTGGAGGGAGGAACATGATCGCAAAGGCCAAGCTGGTCGACGCGACCGTCAGCCTGATGCTGGCCCTCGCTGCGATGTCGCCGGCCACCGAGGGGGCTGAGGCGACGCTGGTGAAAGACATCAATCCCTTCGGTCCTTCGGACCCGACGAACCTGCGTAACGCGGATGGGCGGCTCTTCTTCACCGCCGATGATGGCGTCAGCGGCCCTGAGCTGTGGAGGAGCGAAGGCACGGATGCCAGCACGGTCAAGGTGAGGGACATCCAGCCCGGCCCAGCGGGTGCCTATCCGCGCCCGGTCACCGGGCTAGCCGGGGGGCTCCTCTTCTCGGCCAACGATGGCGTCAACGGCTTCGAGCTCTGGAAGAGCGATGGCACCGGCACCGGCACCGCGCTGGTCAAGGACCTCAATCCCGGACCGGCCGGCTCCGATCCTGGCGAGTTGACCGAGACGAACGGCAGAATCTTCTTCAGCGCCTACACGAACAGCCTGGGGACCGAACTCTGGAAAAGTGACGGGACCGCCGAGGGTACCGTGCTGGTCAAGGACGTGAATCCCGGGTCCAGCAGTTCCAACCCGACGGAGCTGACGGAGGTGAGCGGCACGCTCTACTTCAGAGCCGATGACGGACTCCCTGGCGCCAACCATCGTGAACTCTGGAAGAGCGACGGGACCCAGGCCGGCACCGTCATGGTCCGGGACATCAATCCGGGCCCGGGCGAAATCCCGGTCCTATCGGCGGGGGATTCAGTGGCCCTGCGGTCTCGAACGGGACTGCCTTCTTCGTGGCCGATGACGGGATCCATGGTGCCGAGCTGTGGAAGAGCGACGGGACCGAAACGGGCACCGTGATGGTCCGGGACATCAACCCCTCGGGCAGTTCCTCGATCTCTCAATTGACCGATGTGAACGGCACCCTCTTCTTCGCCATCTTCGACGATCTCTGGAAAAGTGATGGCACGGCGGTCGGCACGGTGATGGTCAAGGACTTCGATTCGAGCAACTACCCGCTCGCGCTCGACCATCTGACGAACGTGAACGGGACACTCTTCTTTGTGGCCAACGACGGCGTTCACGGCGCCGAGGTGTGGTTGAGCAACGGCACGGAAACCGGCACCGTCCTGGCCGCCGATATCAATCCGGGCGACAAGTTCTCGTTCTCGTGGCCGAAAAATCTGACTGCCGTGAACGGCACGCTCTTCCTTCAGGCCGACGACGGAACACACGGCACGGAGCTGTGGTCCATCGGACCATCGGTTCCCGGAGCGGTTCCCGATGGGGACGGGATCCCCGGCACACCCTTGAGGATGACCAGGGGATCGGGGACAGAGATCATGCTTGCGTGGGATCCCTCGTCGTGTGCGGCTGGGGCCGCTGACTATGCCATTTACGAAGGAGCGCTGGGATTGTTTGCGAGCCACACGCCGAGAGTCTGCTCCACCGGAGGGACTACCACCTGGACGTTGACACCCGATCCGGGTGGCCGCTACTACCTCGTGGTTCCCATCTACGGCGCTAAGGAGGGTTCCTACGGGCGAGCGAGCGACGGTTCCGAGCGAGCGCAGGGTACGCCCGCGTGCAGCCCCCAGTCGCTCAGCGACAGTTGCTACTACTAGGAAGATGTGCGCCTTGATGCGTTCCGGTTTGTGATGCCAGATCGGCCGGACGGACAGATCGCTCTTGTGAATCCGGAATGCGGCTTCAGCCTCGGTGAGCTGGATGTAGGTTCGCCAGAGATCCTCTGGGGACCATCCTGACACGTTCGTGCGCAGGATGTAGCACCC